>NZ_JBEZWL010000041.1:0-54358 GCF_040648015.1 Streptomyces sp. NPDC029216
CCAGCCCCCGCCGGCGCCGCCAGCGCCCCCGCGGCCCAGCCCAGCCCCCGCCGGTCCTCCCGCACCGCCCCCGCCGCGCAGACCACTCCGCCCAGCGCGAGCACCAGGGCCAGCACCGGCGCGTCCCCCGCCGCCAGAGCCGCCCCCAGGGCCCCGGCCCCCGCCGCGGCCGCCTCCGCCGGGACGCGCACCGGCCCCAGCCGGGGCCCCAGGGCCACCGCCGCCGCCGGGACCGCCAGCACCGCCACCCCCTGCCAGGACACCGCCAGGCCGCCCTGCGCGCCCAGCGCCACCACCGTCGCCGCCGCGTACCCGACGGCCGCGACCGCGCAGGGACCCCGCAGGGCCGCCCGGGCGCCCCCGTACGCCGCTCCCAGCGCGGCCCCGGCGCCCAGCACCCCGAACACCCCGAAGGTGGCCACACGGCCGTCCAGGGCCGCCAGGGACACCCCGAAGGCCCCGACGGCCGCGCACACCCCCGCGGGCCCCGCGACGGCCGCCCCGCCCGCCCGCAGCGCCACCACCCCGGCCCCCGCCGTCACCGCCACCTGCGCCACGAGCACCGCCGCCACCGGCAGCCCCACCGCCACCGGCGCCACGAACACCCCGGCCCATCCGCACACCACCGCCACCGCCCGGGCCACCCGCTCCGGCGCGCCCCACCGGCGTCCCGGCTCGCCCGCACCGCCCGGGAGGGCGCGGGGGAGGAGGGCGAAGGCCGCGGCTGCCAGAAGCAGGGCCGCCGGGAGGCCCGGCGCGGGCGTTTCCGAAGGCGGGGTCGTCGGGGCCCACACCTCGCGCAGCACACCCAGGCGGGACACCAGCACCACCAGGACCGCCGGCAGACCCGCCAGGGCCGTCAGGGCGGCCACCCCCGCCCCCGCCAGGGCCAGCCCGCGCCGGACCGGCTCCGGGACCGCGTGCACCCGTACCGCCGCCACCAGCGCCAGCCCCGCCGCCACCCGCACCGCCACGGGCCACCACGCGGAACCCGACCCGGCCGGGACCAGCGCACCCACCGCCGACACCGCCGCCAGACCCCCCGCCACCGCGGCCGCCGAAGCCCGCGGCTCCCGCCAGGCCACCGCCACGCCCAGCAGGGCCCCCGCGGCCAGCAGCAGCGCCGGACCGGCCGCCCCGGGCTCCACCAGGGACATCACCAGCCCCGCCGCCGTCGCCGACCCGCCCAGCACCCCCGCGCACACCCACGCCGGCACCCGCACCGCCCGCCGGGCCACCGCCACCGCCAGGACGGCGTCCAGCGCGGCCGTCACCAGCAGCGCCCAGCCGCCGGCCGTCAGGTCCGCCCCCGCGGCGGCCGCCGCCAGCGGCAACGGCAGCTGCGCCGCCCCCACCGCGGCGAGCGGCGCCGCCCGCAGCCCGCACAGCAACGCCCCGTAGACCGCCCACAGCGCGGCCAGTGCCGCGGACGCCCAAGCCGAGTAGGCCGGGCCGTCGCTGCCGGGCAGGCCCACCGCGTGCAGCGCGTACGCGTCCAGCACCGTCAGCGCCAGCCCCACCCCCGCGACCGCCTCGGCCGTCGAACGCAGCCCCCGCCGCAGCAGCGCGACCGGCGCCGCCAGCGCCGCCGCCGTCACCGCGGCCAGCACCGCCGAGCGGCCCCCGATGCCGAGCGAACCCCAGCTGACCAGCGTGAAGGCCAGCGCGGCCACCGCCAGCAGCACCGCACCCAGCACCAGCAGCACGTTCTGCGCACTCCGCTTCGAGGCGGCAGGGGCGGCAGGCGCGAAGGGTGCGGCAGGCGCGAACGCGGGCGTCGCCGGCCCGAACTCGCCCGCCCGCGCCGCGCCCGACTGCCACAGCAGCCGCAACAGCCAGTCCCGGCGGGCCAGCAAGTACAGCCTCCGGGCGTCCAGTCGGGCCAGCTCATCGTCGATGAGCGCCAGCTCCCGGGCCGGCGGAAGGGGGGTGTCCATAGCCGGAGCGTGGCGCCCGTCACGCCGTCAGGACATCGGTGTGCGTACTCAGATCGCCCGTGAGTACCCCCGGCACCCCCTGCGTACCCGGCCCCGCCGCCACCCGTCCGGGGCGCTCTCGCCAGAAACCGCCCGTACGCCGGCGCACGACGCACCAGACTGGAGCCATGCCCCGCTGGACGCACTACCGCTTCCGCAGCGTGTGGGACCTCGACGCCCCGCCCGCCCTCGTCTACTCCCTCCTGGAGGACCCCGGGCGCTACCCCGGCTGGTGGCCACAGGTCCGCCGGGTCGCGCAGGCCGACCGGCAGTCCGGGAGCGCGGTGATCCGCTCCGTCCTCCCGTACGAGATCCACGTCACCCTCACCGGCCTGCTCCGCGACCCCGCCCGCGGTGTCCTGGAGGTGGCGCTCGGCGGGGACCTCGACGGCTGGGCGCGCTGGACCGTACGCCCGCGCGGCGGGCCCGGCGGCGGCCGCACCCGGGCCGTCTACCAGCAGGAGGTCGACGTACGGGCCCCGCTGCTGCGGCGGTTCGCGCTCGTCGGACGGCCCGTGCTGCGGCTCAACCACGCCCTGATGATGCGGGCCGGACGGCGCGGCCTCGCCGCCCGCCTGACCCCTCCGCCCGAAGCGGTTTGAACAGACCCCGGGGCTCTTGTATTGTTCAGTGCGTTCCCGGGCGATTAGCTCAGCGGGAGAGCACTTCGTTCACACCGAAGGGGTCACTGGTTCGATCCCAGTATCGCCCACCGGGACAGGCCGGTCCGTCGAAAGACGGACCGGCCTTCCGCATTCCGGGGCTCCTTTTCAGGCGGCCGCCGCCGGGACCTCCGGGCGCAGCGGCCAGTGCGGGTCCACCGACTCCGGAGTGCCCTGCCGCGCGAACCACGCCTGGAGCCCGCGCGCCTGCGCCGCGTGCCACACCGCCTGCAGCTGGTGCAGCTCCGCCGGCGTCAGCCGCTCCAGCCGGGCCGCGAACCGGCGCCCCACCGCCCGGACCAGCTCCAGCGAGGCCATCGCGTCCGCCGAGGCGTCGTGCGCCCCCTCCAGCTCTATCCCGTAGTGCGCGCACAGGTCCGTCAGCGTCCGGCGGCCCTTGCGGTAGCGGTCCAGGTGCTTGTCCAGCACCCGCGGGTCCAGCACCGTCAGCGGCCGGTCGTCCAGGTACCGGGCGAGCGTCGACGCCCGGTGCCGGCGCAACTCCCGGTCCAGCAGCGTCAGATCGAACGGCGCGTTCATCACCACCACCGGCCGGCCCGCCAGCTGCTGCTCGCCCAGCGCACGGGCTATCTCCTCCACCACCGGAGCCGGCCAGCGGCCGTTCCGCTGGAGGTGCTCATCGGTCAGGCCGTGCACTTCCGTGGCACCCGGGGGCACCGGGATGCCGGGATTGACCAGCCACCGTGTGGAGCGCACCCGGCCCCCCGCACACTCCTGCACGACGAGCGCGGCGGACACGATCCGGTCCTGCTCGACGTCCACCCCGGTGGTCTCCGTGTCGAAGGCGGCCAGCGGCCCCTCGTACCAGCGTGTCATGGCGAACTCCTCGTCCCCGATCGGCAGATGGGGCGCACCGGGCGCCACCGCCCCGGGACCTGCCGCCCCCGCCGATTCCGTGATACCCGGGCTCTTTGCCCCGTACGCCGTTTGCGCGCAGCCGGGTGCGGAGACAACTCCCCAGGGGGGTCGTGCACGTGACCGGCCGTCACCCCGCACCACCCACTACACCACCCGCACGGCAGAGCCCGGAAGGCATGGGGAGCCGGCCATGGCGCTCGCGCAGCCCGAACCGGGCGGGGTGCTGGACGCGGACACCGGAGCGAGAACCGGTCCGCTGCGCGGCACGCTCGCCACCACCGCCTGCATGGAGACCCTCCAGGTGGGCTACCTGCACGCCGTCGCGGCCGCCGCCGGCTGCTCGCTGTCCCAGCCGTTCCCGGACAACGGCATCGACTGGCACGTCAGCCACGGCGCGCCCGAGCACGTCGTCGACGACGAGGTCACCATCAAGGTGCAGTTGAAGGCGACCTACCAGGTACCGCCGCGGCCGGCCGGGCCCACCTTCGGCTTCACCCTCGACAACGAGCACCTGGTGAAGCTGGCCCGCACCCCGGTCGCCGTGCACAAGATCCTCGTCGTGATGCTCGTACCGCGGGAGCGGGAGCAATGGCTGAGCGCCGGGCACGACCGGCTCGACCTGCGGCACTGCTGCTACTGGACCAACCTCGCCGGGCACCCGGTGACCGGCCGGCGCCGGACCACCGTACGGATCCCGACCGCGCGGATCTTCGACGACCGGGCGCTGTGCGAGATCATGACCCGGGTCGGGTCGGGAGGGACACCCTGATGGACCGATACCCACCACGCCCGGAGCCGCGTCCGGCACCGCGCCCGCACGCGCGCCTCGACACGCGCCTCGACACGCGCCTGGAGCCGCTCCGGCTGCCGCCCGCCGGTCCCGCCGTACCGGGCGCACCCGATCCCGCCCAGGTCGACCCCGAGGTGCTCGGCGCGCTGCTGCGCCGGCACGGATGGCTGCGGCGCGGCGGCGCGGCGGGCCGCTACGGGCGCTGGACCCCGCCCGGCCACGGCGGCACCAGCCTGCTCGTCCCCGAGACCCGTACCTTCCCCGACTGCGCGGACCTGCTGGAGGAGGCGCTGACCGCGCTGTCGCGCAGCGCCCTGCCGTCGGCGCGGGAGGTGCTGTTCGGGCTGAGCGTGCCCAGCGACGAGGTCCGCTGGGAGCGCGAGATCCCCGAGGCGCCGTACGGGTTCCAGGGCGGGTCGGCCTGGACGGCGCAGGAGCGGCTGCGCTCGGCGGCCCGCAAGCTGCTGCTGGCCGGGGCCCTCGCCGAGCGGGCCCGCGCCGGGTACTACGGCGCCCGCCACCGGGCCCAGGCCGAACGGTCCCTGGACGGGGTCCTGGTGGGGCCCGGCCCGGACGGGCGCCGGCTCGCCGCGTACGTACCGGTGGACGGGGGGCGGGGGGTGGTGACGCGGCTGCACCACGCCCTGCACGCGGCCCGCGAGGCCGTGGACTACCAGCGGGCCACCGGTGGCATGGAGGCCTTCGACGCGGCGGTCGCGGCGGGGGTCAGCCGGGAGTTCGCCGACGCGCTGATCGCCCTCGTGCGGGGTTCGGAGGGGGCCCGGATCGCCCTGGCCTGGGCCCCGGCGGCCGGGGTCCCTGCCGGGTGTGCGGCGCGGCCCGAACCGGTGGAGTTCTCGCCCGGCGACCTTCCCGTGCTGCGCGAGGCCTCCGCCCGCTACACCCGGGCCGAGCCGGCCGTGGCCGTACGGCTCGCGGGGGCGGTGGTCCGGATGCGGAGGGCCGCGGCGGGCGGCGGGGGGACGGTCCGGCTGCGGGTGCTGGCCGGCGCGGAGGTCCCGTACGTACGGGCCGCGCTCGGGGAGGAGGCGTACCGGATCGCGGTCCACGCCCACCTCGCCGGTCTCCCGGTCCGCATCAGCGGCCGGCTGTCACGGCGGGGCGGCTTCCGCCGGCTGGCGGACGCCTCGGACGTGACGCCGGTACCGCTGGACGAGGTGGAGCGGGACCGGCTGATGAAGTCCCTGGACGAGGCCTTCGACCCGGAGGACGTGCTGCCGTCGGACGACTAGGGTCTGTCGTCAGCCCTCGGCCGGACCCGGGGCGGGCAGCCGGGGGTGGCCGCCCGCCGACCTTCGACAAGCAGGTCTACCGGCGCCGGAGCCTGGTGGAACGGTGCTTCAACCGCCTCAAGCGGTGCGGGCTTGTTCCACGTCGTGGAGGAACTCCGTCACCCGGGTGGTGAAGGGTGTCACGGGGATGCCGTGTGCGGCGCCCGGGACGATCTCGGTGCGGACGTCCGGGATCAGGTCTCGCGCACGGGTCTCGGCGCGGCGGGAGTCCATGACGCGGTCGGCGCCGCCGAGGAGAACGAGGGCGGGCGCGGCGATCGAGCGCAACTCCTCATCGGTCATGTGCTGTGGCTGCGGCAGCCGGATCCGGAAGCCGCGCATCGCCTCCAGTGACAGCCGCAACTCCGCCTCGGCCTGGTCCGGGGCCGCGCCCGTCTCGCCGAGGAGGTTGGCGAGCCAGCGGCGTTGGAGTTTCTCGGAGCCGCTCGCGAAGGCGGCGATGGCGCCCAGTACGAAGCCCGGCTTCAATGGGGCCAGGGCCCGGGGCGGGTCGTACACCGCGACCGAGGCGACTCGTCCCGGAACGCGTGCGGCGTGCTGGAGCGCGACGACGGCGCCGTACGAGTGCCCGATCAGGTGCACGCGTTCCAGGCCCAGCCCCGTGAGGGTCTCCTCCAGCCATGCGGCCGTATCGTCGGCGTCGCTGATCTCGCGGCTCTGCGTGCTGTAGCCGGGCGGGGGGAAGATCGCCGGGGGCGGAGCGCCCCGCCCTAGCGCGTGAGGCGGGGGAACCATTCGGGGTGCCGGGCGCGGAGGTCCGCCATCGCCGGGAGGAACGCGCGCACGGCCGTCAGGAGCGGGTGACCCTCGCCCTCCGTGACCTCCAGCCGGTGGTGCCCGAAGGCGTAGACCGTGGTGAAGGTCGGTACGTCCTCGCTGGACCCCGCCAGATCGGTGACGGTCACCACGCGCTCCACACGGGACGAGACGGACAGGGAGAGCTCCTGGAGCCGGACGTACGGGACCCTCAGGGCCCTCGGGGCGTCCACGACGTACAGGTGCGTGTCGCTGAAGGCGACGGCGCGGGCCAGGCTGTTCGCGGTGCGGCCGACCAGCCGCTCCTCTTCGGCCATGCCGTACCGCTTCCTCAGGGAGTTCGCGGCCCAGGTCAGGCGCGGTCCGCCGTCCCGTACGAGGGTGCACCCCTGCAGGAGCAGCACCAGGCGCAGCGCGTCCTCGAACGTGGCCGGCCGGTGGCGGTGCTCCTCGACATGGGCGTTCACCTCCGCGACGTCGAAGCCGTGGAACTTGCGCCGTGACTCGGTACGGAAGTACGGCGGGGCGGCCTGCGACCACCGCTCGGGGTCGGCCGCCGTCGCCCTGACCTCCGCCAGGCGCGCGTTGACCTCGTCCATCCGGTAGCCGCCGCCCTTGACGGTGGTGAAGTGGAGCTTCCCGTCGGCGGTCCGGGCCCGTGGGACCGCGGCGGCCACGGGGAGGGGCCCCGGGTCCGGGTCCGGGTCCGGGACGGGCTCCGGCGGGTGGTCGAGCCGGTTGCGTACGAAGGGGAAGGTGCCCGCGCCCGTCTTGCCGCAGTCCTGGGGCAGGTTGAGCCCCTCGGCCCACATGCGGCGGCGGACCTCCTCGTAGACCTCGCTCAGGCTCAGCACCGGCCCGGCGCCCGAGAGCCCCTTCCGCACGGTGTCCAGCAGGAACCCGGTGAACGCGCTGTACGTGGCCCCCGGCGGCGCCTTCGAGGTGCGGTCTTCGGGGGCCGAGGTCAGGGAGTAGATGCCCTGGAAGGCGGCCAGCTGGTCCGTCACCAGCCGGGACTCGGCGCCCATGAGGTCGGCGTGCGCCCTGCCGCTGTAGCAGGCGTCGAGGACGACGATCCTGACGCTCGCGGGGGACTGCTTGACGATGCCCGCCAGGTAGGAGAACGGCAGGCTGGTCCAGTCCTGACCGGGTTCGCTCTCCGTGAGGCTGAGGTGGAGGGCGCCGCCGGCCGTGAGCAGCCCGTGCCCGCTGTAGTAGACCAGCAGGACGTCCTGCGCCTCCCGGGCGGCCGCTGCCACGGGCGCCATGATGTCCTGCGCCTTGCCGGGATCGTCCACGAGCCGTACGTCCCGCGCCGCGAAGCCGCCCAGCGCCCGGTCGGTGAGCACGTCCGCGAGGCCGCGGATGTTGCGCGCGGAGTGGGGGATCGCCTTGAGGTCCCGCGAGACGTACGACCCGGTGCCGACCAGAACGGCGCGTGACGACGCGTACGACGGGAAGGGGCCCGCGCTCACCGACCGTCCAGCTCGCGCACGATGCGGACGGCGACCTCGTCGGGGTCCTGGAGCCGGGAGGCGTCGATCTCCACCTCCTTCTCCCCGCTGCGCACGCGGATCCGCACCGGCCGGCGCCGGACACCGGCCCAGGTCCCCAGGGAGGCCGCCACGGCGGTCAGCACCCCCTGTGGTTCCAGCAGCAGCTGGAGGGCCTCCGCCACGGGGCCCATGTCCCCGTCCTCGGCCGGGGCGGCCTGGGCGGTGATGGTGACCCGGGCGAGGTCCCGGTCCTGGCGCAGCCACTGTTCCAGCCGGCGCAGCTCGTCGCCCGCGCCGTCGCCGATCAAGCCCACCCGCACGATCATGGAGTACCCCCGGAAGTCACAACTCGCAGGCCGCACATGCTAGTCAGGCGTGGCGGCCGCCGCCGGTGATTCGGCGATGAGGGGGCGCCCGCGGCTGAACGAGGCCATGCGCAGGCCGGGGACGGGGGAGAAGTCGGCGCCCCGGACGAAGCCCAGGCGTTCGTACAGGGTCACCGCCGGGGTGTTGGCGGCGCCCGTGGTGACCTCCACCGGGCGGCCGGGGAAGAGCTCCTCCAGGGCGTGCCGCAGCAGCAGCGAGGCGACGCCCCGGCGGAACCGGGCCGGGTCCACGCAGAGCCGGTCCAGGCGGAGCGGACCGTCCCCGCCCGGCTCCTCCCAGGCCAGGAACCCGGCGATCTCCCCGTCGGGCCCCACCGCGCCGAGCCAGCGCAGCTCCCGCGCCCGCATCTCGGCCAGGCTCTCGCCCAGCGCCGGGATCCCGTCGAAGCCGATCAGCTCCGCCTCCACCGCGTACGCGGCCCGCCCGATCCGGTGCACGGCGACGGCGGTCGCCTCGTCGGCGAGGTCCAGCGGACGGACGTACGGGCTCGGCATGGGAGAGGTGTCCCTTCGGGGCGGGGCGGGGCGGGGCGGGCACGGAGCGGCCACGCTACCCGCGCCGCCGGGCGGGCCGCCGCGTATTTCGCCCGGCCCCGCCCGCCGGCGGCGCGGCGTCCGGAACAACCGTTTAGCGGCGCGGCCACTCCGCTCGGTACGATTCACATGCGCCGGAACCACCGGCGCGTTCCCCGCCCGGCTGCCGTCGGGAGGGCGCCCAGAGTTCAGGAGAAACCGGTGTCAGACGTCCGTGTGATCATCCAACGCGATTCCGAGCGGGACGAGCGCGTGGTGACCACGGGCACTACGGCTGCCGAGCTGTTCGCCGGTGAGCGCACCGTCGTCGCCGCGCGCGTCGCGGGCGAGCTGAAGGACCTCTCGTACGAGGTCCGGGACGGCGAGACCGTCGAGCCGGTGGAGATCTCCTCCGAGGACGGCCTGAACATCCTGCGCCACTCCACCGCGCACGTCATGGCCCAGGCCGTGCAGGAGCTCTTCCCCGAGGCCAAGCTGGGCATCGGCCCGCCGGTCCGCGACGGCTTCTACTACGACTTCGACGTGGCCAAGCCCTTCACTCCCGATGATCTGAAGACCATCGAGAAGAAGATGCAGGAGATCCAGAAGCGCGGGCAGCGGTTCGCCCGCCGCGTGGTCTCCGACGAGGCGGCCCGCGAGGAGCTCGCGGACGAGCCCTACAAGCTGGAGCTCATCGGCATCAAGGGCTCCGCGTCCTCCGACGACGGCGCGGACGTCGAGGTGGGCGGCGGCGAGCTGACCATCTACGACAACCTGGACGCCAAGACCGGCGAGCTGTGCTGGAAGGACCTCTGCCGCGGTCCCCACCTGCCCACCACCCGCAACATCCCGGCGTTCAAGCTGATGCGCAACGCTGCCGCCTACTGGCGCGGCAGCGAGAAGAACCCGATGCTCCAGCGCATCTACGGCACCGCGTGGCCGTCGAAGGAGGAGCTGAAGGCCCACCTCGACTTCCTCGCCGAGGCCGAGAAGCGCGACCACCGCAAGCTCGGCAACGAGCTCGACCTCTTCTCCGTCCCGGACGAGATCGGCTCCGGCCTCGCCGTCTTCCACCCGCGCGGCGGCATCATCCGCCGGACCATGGAGGACTACTCGCGCCGCCGGCACGAGGAGGAGGGCTACGAGTTCGTCTACTCCCCGCACGCCACCAAGGGCGCCCTCTTCGAGAAGAGCGGCCACCTCGACTGGTACGCGGAGGGCATGTACCCCCCCATGCAGCTCGACGGTGGTACCGACTACTACCTCAAGCCCATGAACTGCCCGATGCACAACCTGATCTTCGACGCGCGCGGGCGCTCCTACCGTGAGCTGCCGCTGCGCCTGTTCGAGTTCGGCACCGTGTACCGGTACGAGAAGTCCGGCGTGGTCCACGGCCTGACCCGGGCCCGCGGCTTCACCCAGGACGACGCGCACATCTACTGCACCCGTGAGCAGATGGCCGAGGAGCTCGACCGCACCCTCACCTTCGTGCTGAACCTGCTGCGCGACTACGGTCTGACCGACTTCTACCTGGAGCTGTCCACCAAGGACCCGGAGAAGTTCGTCGGCTCGGACGAGGTCTGGGAGGAGGCCACCGCGGTCCTCCAGCAGGTCGCCGAGAAGCAGGGCCTGCCGCTGACCCCCGACCCGGGCGGCGCGGCCTTCTACGGCCCGAAGATCTCCGTGCAGGCGCGCGACGCCATCGGCCGTACCTGGCAGATGTCGACCGTCCAGCTCGACTTCAACCTGCCGGAGCGCTTCGACCTGGAGTACACCGCGGCCGACGGTTCCCGCCAGCGCCCGGTCATGATCCACCGTGCGCTGTTCGGCTCGATCGAGCGGTTCTTCGCGGTGCTGCTGGAGCACTACGCGGGCGCCATGCCGCCGTGGCTGGCCCCGGTCCAGGCGGTCGGCATCCCGATCGGCGACGCGCACGTGGAGTACCTGCAGGAGTTCGCCGCCGAGGCGAAGAAGCAGGGGCTGCGGGTGGAGGTGGACGCGTCCTCCGACCGGATGCAGAAGAAGATCCGCAACCACCAGAAGCTCAAGGTCCCCTTCATGATCATCGTCGGTGACGAGGACATGGCTGCGGGCACTGTCTCCTTCCGCTACCGCGACGGTTCGCAGGAGAACGGCATCCCGAAGGACGAGGCGCTGGCGAAGCTGGCCAAGGTCGTCGCGGACCGCGTCCAGGTCTGACCCGTCCAGGCCTGACCCGGGCACGAGGGCCCCCGGAGGAGCGATCACCTGGTGATCACTTTCCGGGGGCCTTCCTCGTTCCTCCGGACGAGGTCATATGCTGCGTCCTATGACGATTGAGCCGGAGCAGCAGATCGGTGTGGGCACGCAGGACGCGTTCCAGCGTCTGTGGACGCCCCACCGGATGGCCTACATCCAGGGCGAGAACAAGCCGACCGGCCCGGAGGCCGGGGACGGCTGCCCCTTCTGCGGGATTCCGGAGATGTCCGACCAGGACGGCCTGGTCGTGGCGCGCGGCCGGCACGTCTACGCCGTGCTCAACCTCTACCCGTACAACGGCGGCCATCTGATGGTCGTCCCGTACCGGCACGTCGCCGATTACACCGAGCTCGACGGCCTGGAGACGGCCGAGCTGGCCGACCTGACGAAGCGGGCCATGGTCGCGCTGCGCAAGGCGTCCGGGGCGCACGGCTTCAACATCGGCATGAACCAGGGCGCCGCCGCCGGCGCCGGTATCGCCGCGCACCTGCACCAGCACATCGTGCCGCGCTGGGGCGGGGACACGAACTTCATGCCGGTCGTCGGGCACACCAAGGTGCTGCCGCAACTCCTCGCGGACACCCGCCAGATGCTCTCCGACGCCTGGCCGAGCGACTAGTCCTCCCGGCGGGGGCCCGAGCAGGGCCCCCGGGGCGTTCCGGGTTCCTCCAGCCTGCCTAAGCGTCGTACACGTCCGCCTTGCGCGGGGCCGGCTCCTGGATCAGGCCGTTCATGATCGAGGAGCGGTTGGTGAAGGCCGACGTGTCCACGCCGTTCTCGTCCAGCACCCTGAAGGCCGCCGTGTGCACCGCCCGCAGCACCGGGGCCACCGTGCGCAGGGCGTCGTCCGCCATGAAGCGGTGGCGCCACATGGAGCCCGCCCAGACGTGCCGCAGCCCGAAGGGCTCGGGCAGGACCAGCTTGCCGCCGAGGTAGTCCAGCAGCGGCGGGTACCAGGTCAGAGGGGCGCGCACGGCGAGCCGTACGACCTCGCTCGCGTCGACCAGCGGCAGCGGGCGCTCCACCGTCTCCCAGAACCGGATGGACTTGGGGACCTCGACCACCGGGGGCTTGGACTTGGTGGTGAACAGGCCGTGCACGGGGCCGAGGGCGTGCGCGGTGACGTCCACGCGCAGGGTCTTGTAGAGCACGGTGACGGTGACCAGCATCGTGATGACGAGCTGGCCGTCCCACAGCGGCCACTGGACGCCCAGGTAGTGCCGGTTGCCGGCGCTGAACTGCTGCTCGTTGCAGATGCGGGTGATCTCGTGCGGCTTGACCAGGAAGGTGTCCACGTCCTCGCCGCCCGGCCGGGCCACCTCGGTGGCGCCCTCGCCGACGGGGGTGACGATCCAGTGCTGGATCGAGGCGGGCGGGAAGCCGCCGGTGTGCAGGGGGCCGCGCTCCAGCTTGCGCAGCTGGGTGTCGATGGCGCGTATGACGTCCCAGCTGCGGAACGGGTGGATGTCGTGGCCCTCGGTCTTCGGGGTGAGCTCCTCGGCCATCTGCCAGCTGCCCCAGCGGGTGCCCATGCCGAGGATGCCCTTGGGGCCGGCGTAGAAGACGGAGTTGCTGCGGTCCTCGGCGGTGAGCTTCGCCAGCTGGTGGCGCAGGTCCTCGCGGGCCTTCTCGTCGGGGTTGCCGGGGACCGCCTCCGGGATCTTGGCGGCGACCAGGCCACCGCCGCCGAGCAGCCCGTCCCAGCGCGAGCGCAGGTCGGCCGCGGTCCGCTCGCAGGTCCGGCGGGCCCCGTACCAGCCCAGGACGGGGGCGACGACGGCGCCGAGCAGGTAGAGCTCCAGCAGCCCGCTGCCCGGCTGGCGGTAGGCCACCCGGTAGAGCAGGACGGCGGCCACGAGGGCGACGCCGACCAGCAGGGCGGTGCCGATCCAGGTGTTCTTCTTGCCCTCGCCCTTGGCCAGGGTCTTGCGCAGCTGGAAGAGGCCCAGCCACATCAGCAGGCCGGGCAGGAAGACCACCCCGCACACCAGCATGATCAGGCGCAGTCTGCGGTCGCGCTCCTTGCGGATGCGGGAGGCGGCCAGGCAGTGCTCCACGACGGTCTGCGGGTCGGCGCCGAAGGACTGGATGAGCGGCTTGCGGCCCGCGCCGAGGGTGCGGGCCTCGACGGCGCGGCAGAAGGCCTCGCCGAGGTTGGGTTCGAAGAGGGAGATCTTCGGGTCCTTGACCGAGGCCGGGTGGTTCTCGCTGTTGGCCCCGAGTATGTCCTTCAGCTTGGTGTCCTTGCCGCCGTCGCGGTACGCGGCGGAGGCCAGCGCGTTCGTCGCCGCGGTCTGGCCGCCGCCCCCCTGCAGAGGAATCTGTGCCCCGGGCCTGAAGTCGAAACCGTCGTCCGCCACCGCTGCCCCCATCGCCGTGCCACTGTGCTCTTTGCCGGTCGTGCTCGTCGTGCTCGTCGCGTTCACCGGCTCGTCGTACGGTCTTGCCGTCGTGCGCGCCGTCCCGCCGGTTGCGCTCCGTCGTGGTCCGTTGTGCTCTGCGTCGCGCCCGAAGAGCCTAACGGGGTACTCCGCCCCATGGTCATGGGACAGGGAAATACCGCCCACCGCAAGCGGGTTGGGTGGGCGGTGGCCGGAGCGCCGGGTGGGCGCTATGTCAACGGGCTTCCCTTCTCTGCCTGTTCGCGAACCTTGTCCGCCAACTGCGGGGGCATCGGCTCGTGCCGGGCGTAGCCGCGGCCGAACCGGCCCGTGCCGTGGGACACGGAGCGCAGGTCCACGGCGTAGCGGCCGATCTCGATCTCGGGGACCTCGGCGCGCACCCTGGTCCGGCCGGATTCGGCCTGCTCGGTGCCGACGACGCGGCCGCGCCGGCCCGCCAGGTCGCTCATGACCGGGCCGACGTACTCGTCGGGGACGACGACGTCGAGTTCGGCGACGGGCTCCAGCAGGTGGATCGGGGTCTGCGCGGCGGCCTCGCGCAGGGCGAGGGCGCCCGCCGTCTGGAAGGCGGCGTCGGAGGAGTCCACCGAGTGCGCCTTGCCGTCGAGCAGGGTGATCCGTACGTCGACCAGCGGGTAGCCGGCCGCGACGCCGCGGGCGGCCTGGGCCCGTACGCCCTTCTCCACGGAGGGGATGAACTGGCGGGGCACGGCGCCGCCGACCACCTTGTCGACGAACTCGATGCCGCTGCCGGGCGGGAGCGGTTCCACTTCGATCTCGCAGATGGCGAACTGGCCGTGCCCGCCGGACTGTTTGACGTGCCGTCCGCGCCCGGCCGCCTTGGCGCCGAAGGTCTCGCGCAGGCTGACCTTGTGCGGCACGGGGTCGACCTGGACCCCGTAGCGGGTGCGCAGCCGTTCGAGCGCGACGTCCTGGTGGGCCTCGCCGAGGGACCACAGGACGAGCTGGTGGGTGTGGGGGTTCTGCTCCAGACGCATCGTCGGGTCCTCGGCGACGAGCCGGGCCAGGCCCTGGGAGAGCTTGTCCTCGTCGGCCTTGCTGTGGGCCTCGATGGCGAGGGGGAGGAGCGGTTCGGGCATCGCCCAGGGCTCCATCAGCAGGGGGGCCTCCTTGGCGGAGAGGGTGTCGCCGGTCTCGGCGCGGGTGAGTTTGGCCACGCAGGCGAGGTCGCCGGCGATGCAGGTGCCGAGGGTGCGCTGCTGTTTGCCGAAGGGGGAGGTGAGGGCGCCGATGCGTTCGTCGACGTCGTGGTCCTCGTGCCCGCGGTCCTCCAGCCCGTGTCCCGAGACGTGGACGGTCTCCTCGGGGCGCAGGGTGCCCGAGAAGACGCGGACGAGGGAGACGCGGCCGACGTAGGGGTCGGAGGAGGTCTTGACGACCTCGGCGACGAGCGGTCCGGCGGGGTCGCAGGTGACGTCCGGGCGCGGGCTGCCATCGGGGGCGGTGACCGCGAGGGGGGCGCGTTCGGCGGGGGTGGGGAAGCCGCCGGTGATCAGTTCGAGGAGTTCCACCGTGCCCAGGCCCTGGCGGGCGCCGTCGGTGGCGGGGGCGGCCATCAGGACGGGGTGGAAGGTGCCGCGGGCGACGGCCCGCTCCAGGTCGTCGACCAGGGTCTTGATGTCGATGTCCTCGCCGCCGAGGTAGCGGTCCATGAGGGTCTCGTCCTCGCTCTCGGCGATGATCCCCTCGATGAGGCGGGAGCGGGCGCCGTCGATGAGGGCGAGTTCCTCGGGGTCCGGGTCGCGTTCGGCGCGTTCGCCGGAGGTGTAGTCGTAGACGCGCCGGGAGAGCAGGCCGAGCAGGCCGTGGACGGGGCGGTGGCCGTCGGGGCCGGGGGTTCCGTGCAGGGGCAGGTAGAGGGGGATGACGGCGTCCGGGTCGTCGGCGCCGAAGATCTCTCCGCACACGGAGGCCATCTGCGAGTAATCGGAGCGGGCTGCCTCCAAATGGGTGACGACGATGGCGCGCGGCATGCCGACGGCCTCGCATTCGTCCCACACCATCCGGGTCGCCCCGTCGATCCCGTCGGAGGCCGAGACGACGAAGAGGGCCGCGTCCGCGGCGCGCAGACCGGCCCGCAGTTCCCCGACGAAGTCGGCGTATCCGGGGGTGTCCAGGATGTTGATCTTGATTCCGGCCCATTCGACGGGGACCAGGGAGAGCTGGATGGAGCGCTGGCGGCGCTGCTCGATCTCGTCGTAGTCCGAGACCGTGCCCCCGTCCTCGACCCGTCCGGCGCGGTTCACGGCCCCTGAGGTCAGGGCCAGGGCTTCGACCAGGGTGGTCTTGCCGGCGCCGCTGTGGCCGACCAGCACGACGTTCCGTACGGAGTCGGGGCGGTCGGCCGTCAGTGCCCTGCCGGCGGCCCCGGCTTGGTGTGATGTGGGTCCCATGATGCTCGTGCCTCCCGGTGTCGCGGTGAAGGAGGGTGATCGGGGTCCTTCGAGCTTTGCACTGGCGTCACACTGCGTCCATACGTCGTACCGGTCACGGCCGGCGGTGTGAAGGAGCGCCGGCGCGGGGATGGCCGAAGGACTGCGCAGGGCGAACCGGAGGGTGCGCGGCGCCCCGGACCCGGGGCGCTGGCTACGATGGGCCAGCCGGTGGCCGTGGTGGCCGCGCGGCCCAGCGACCCTCTGGGAAGGCCATGCTGAACAAGTACGCGCGTGCGTTCTTCACGCGTGTTCTCACGCCGTTCGCCGCATTTCTCCTCCGTCGGGGGGTGAGCCCCGACGCGGTCACGCTGATCGGCACCGCAGGAGTGGTGGCCGGGGCGCTGGTCTTCTTCCCCCGGGGCGAGTTCTTCTGGGGCACGATCACCATCACCCTCTTCGTCTTCTCCGACCTGGTGGACGGGAACATGGCCCGCCAGGCCGGCGTCTCCAGCCGCTGGGGCGCGTTCCTCGACTCCACCCTCGACCGGGTGGCCGACGCGGCGATCTTCGGCGGCCTCGCGCTCTGGTACGCGGGCTCCGGCCACGACAACGTGCTGTGCGCGGTGGCGATCTTCTGCCTGGCCAGCGGCCAGGTCGTCTCGTACACCAAGGCCCGCGGCGAGGCGATCGGCCTGCCGGTGGCCGTCAACGGGCTCGTCGAGCGCGCCGAGCGCCTGGTGATCTCGCTGGTCGCGGCCGGCCTGTCCGGGCTGCAGACCTTCGGGGTCCCCTCGTGGATCGGGGTGCTGCTGCCGATCGCCCTGTGGGTGGTGGCGGCGGGCTCGCTCGTCACGCTGGTCCAGCGGGTGGTCACCGTACGCCGTGAGGCCGCCGAGGCCGACGCGGCGGCCGCCGAGGGCGGGGCCCTCTGATGGGGGCGGCCAGGGACAAGCTGGTCGACGGGCTCTACGGACTCGGCTGGGCGGGCGTCAAGAAGCTGCCCGAGCCCGCGGCGGCGGCCCTCGGCCGCAAGATCGCGGACGTGGCCTGGAAGCGGCGCGGCAAGAGCGTGCTGCGGCTGGAGTCCAACCTGGCCCGGGTGGTGCCGGACGCCGGCCCCGAGCGGCTGCGCGCGCTCTCGCAGGCGGGCATGCGCTCGTACATGCGCTACTGGATGGAGTCCTTCCGGCTGCCCGCCATGGATCCGCGGCGGTTCGGCACGGACGTCGCCATAGGGGACGAGCACATCCTGCGCGAGGCCCTCGCCTCCGGCCGCGGAGTGATCGTGGCCCTGCCGCACCTGGCCAACTGGGACCTGGCCGGGGCCTGGGTCACCGGCCACGTCGGCGTCCCCTTCACCACGGTCGCCGAGCGGCTCAAGCCCGAGTCCCTCTACGACCGTTTCGTGGCCTACCGGCAGAGCCTGGGCATGGAGGTCCTGCCGCACAGCGGCGGAGCCGCCTTCGGCACCCTTGCGCGCCGGCTGCGCTCCGGGGGGCTGATCTGCCTGGTCGCGGACCGGGACCTGTCCTCCTCCGGGGTCGAGGTGGACTTCTTCGGCGCCACCGCCCGGATGCCCGCCGGGCCCGCGCTGCTGGCGCAGCAGACCGGCGCGGCCCTGCTGCCGGTCACCCTGTACTACGGGGACGCCCCCAAGATGTACGGCCGCATCCACCCCGAGGTGGAGGTGCCCGGGGCCGGGACGCGGACCGAGAAGACCGCCGCCATGACCCAGGCGGTGGCCGACGCCTTCGCCTCGGGGATCGCCGAGCACCCGGAGGACTGGCACATGCTCCAGCGCTTGTGGCTCGACGACCTGGAGGAGCGCCCGTAGTGAAGATCGGCATCGTCTGCCCGTACTCGTGGGACGTCCCGGGCGGCGTCCAGTTCCACATCCGCGACCTGGCCGAACACCTGATCCGCCGCGGCCACGAGGTGTCGGTCCTTGCCCCCGCGGACGACGAGACCCCGCTGCCTCCCTACGTGGTCTCGGCCGGGCGGGCCGTGCCCGTGCCCTACAACGGCTCCGTCGCCCGGCTGAACTTCGGCTTCCTGTCGGCCGCCCGCGTACGGCGCTGGCTGCACGAGGGCGTCTTCGACGTCATCCACATCCACGAGCCGGCCTCCCCCTCCCTCGGGCTGCTGTCCTGCTGGGCGGCGCAGGGGCCGATCGTGGCCACCTTCCACACCTCCAACCCCCGCTCCCGGGCGATGATCGCGGCGTACCCGATCCTCCAGCCCGCGCTGGAGAAGATCAGCGCCCGCATCGCCGTCAGCGAGTACGCCCGGCGCACCCTGGTGGAACACCTCGGCGGGGACGCCGTGGTCATCCCCAACGGCGTCGACGTCGACTTCTTCGCCCGCGCCGAACCGAAGGCGGAGTGGGGCGGGCAGACCCTCGGCTTCATCGGCCGCATCGACGAGCCGCGCAAGGGCCTGCCCGTGCTCATGGCCGCCTTCCCCCGCATCGCCGCGCAGTGCCCGGACGTACGGCTGCTCGTGGCGGGACGCGGCGACGAGGAGGAGGCCGTCGCCTCGCTGCCCGCCGAGCTGCGCTCCCGGGTGGAGTTCCTCGGGATGGTCTCCGACGAGGACAAGGCCCGCCTGCTGCGCAGCGTCGACGTGTACGTCGCCCCCAACACCGGCGGCGAGAGCTTCGGGATCATCCTCGTCGAGGCCCTGTCCGCCGGGGCGGCCGTCCTCGCCTCCGACCTCGACGCCTTCGCCCAGGTGCTCGACCAGGGCGCGGCCGGCGAGCTGTTCGCCAACGAGGACGCCGACTCCCTGGCGGACGCGGCGATCGCCCTGCTGCGCGACCCGGCCCGGCGCGCGGAACTCAGCGCCCGCGGCTCGGCCCACGTACGCCGCTTCGACTGGTCCACGGTCGGCGCGGACATCCTGGCCGTCTACGAGACCGTCACCGACGGCGCGGCCGCGGTGGCCGCCGACGAACGCGTCCCGCTCCGCACCCGCCTGGGCTTCTCCCGGGAGGGTTAGGCCGTCTCCGACGGCCTGCGGGACGGGCGGGCGGCGCGCCGGAGCCGGTAGTGTCGCCGCCCGTGATCGAAAACCTTGTCTGGATCGCGGTGGCGCTCGGCGTCGTCGGGGTCTACCTCAGCTGGACCGCCGGGCGGCTGGACCGGCTGCACACCCGGATGGACGCCGCCCGGGCCGCCCTGGACGCGCAGCTCGTGCGGCGCGCCTCCGTCGTCCTGGAGGTCGCCACCTCCGGGGCGCTCGACCCCGCCTCCTCCCTCGTGCTGTACGAGGCCGCGCACGCCGCCCGGCAGGCCGAGGAGGAGCACCGCGAGGTCGCCGAGAGCGAGCTCAGCCAGGCGCTGCGCGCGGTCTTCGCCGACGCCGACCAGGTCGAGGTGCTCAAGGCCGCCCCGGGCGGAGTGGAGGCCGCCGAGGAGCTGGCCGCGGCGGTGCGCCGGGTACCGATGGCCCGGCGCTTCCTCAACGACGCCGTACGGGCCGCCCGCGCGCTGCGCCGCCACCGCAAGGTCCGCTGGTTCAGACTGGCCGGACACGCGCCGTTCCCGCTCGCCTTCGAGATGGACGACGAGCCGCCCGCCGACCTCGCGGACCGTCCCGTGTAGCCGCTTCGAGGCGGGACACTGGGCCGAACGGGGTCCACCAGGGCCGCGGGGGACAAATGAAAGGGCCACCGGCTCCATATTGGCCCTTGTAGTGGACTGGTCGGTGAGGTTTTCTCTGCCGAGTAGTACCCGTCTTCCTTCCGAGTGAGGTCAACCCGTGAGCACGCTTCCCACCTCTCCCCAGTCCGAGTCGGCCATCGGCACCTCCCGCGTCAAGCGCGGCATGGCCGAGCAGCTCAAGGGCGGCGTGATCATGGACGTGGTCAACGCCGAGCAGGCGAAGATCGCCGAGGACGCCGGCGCCGTGGCCGTCATGGCCCTGGAGCGGGTTCCGGCCGACATCCGCAAGGACGGCGGCGTGGCCCGGATGTCGGACCCGAACATGATCGAGGAGATCATCGAGGCCGTCTCCATCCCGGTCATGGCCAAGTCCCGCATCGGCCACTTCGTCGAGGCCCAGGTGCTCCAGTCCCTCGGCGTCGACTACATCGACGAGTCCGAGGTCCTGACCCCGGCCGACGAGATCAACCACTCCGACAAGTGGGCCTTCACCACCCCCTTCGTCTGCGGTGCCACCAACCTGGGCGAGGCCCTGCGCCGCATCGCCGAGGGCGCGGCCATGATCCGCTCCAAGGGCGAGGCCGGCACCGGCAACGTCGTCGAGGCCGTCCGTCACCTGCGCCAGATCAAGAACGAGATCGCCCAGCTGCGCGGCTACGACAACAACGAGCTGTACGCCGCCGCCAAGGAGCTGCGCGCCCCGTACGAGCTCGTCAAGGAGGTCGCCGAGCTCGGCAAGCTCCCCGTCGTCCTGTTCTCCGCCGGTGGCGTCGCCACCCCGGCCGACGCCGCGCTGATGCGCCAGCTCGGCGCCGAGGGCGTCTTCGTCGGCTCCGGCATCTTCAAGTCCGGCGACCCGGCCAAGCGCGCCGCCGCCATCGTGAAGGCCACCACCTTCTTCGACGACCCGAAGGTCATCGCGGACGCCTCCCGCAACCTGGGCGAGGCCATGGTCGGCATCAACTGCGACACCCTCCCCGAGGCCGAGCGCTACGCCAACCGCGGCTGGTAAGGCACCCCACGATGAACAACCCCCCCGTGATCGGTGTCCTGGCGCTCCAGGGCGACGTACGGGAGCACCTGATCGCCCTGGCCGCGGCGGACGCCGTGGCCAGGCCGGTCCGGCGTCCCGAGGAGCTCGCCGAGGTCGACGCCCTGGTGATCCCCGGCGGCGAGTCCACGACCATGTCGAAGCTCGCGGTCCTGTTCGGCATGCTGGAGCCGCTGCGCGAGCGCGTGAAGGCCGGCATGCCGGTCTACGGCACCTGCGCCGGCATGATCATGCTCGCCGACAAGCTGCTGGACGGCCGTGACGACCAGGAGACGCTCGGCGGCATCGACATGATCGTCCGCCGCAACGCCTTCGGGCGGCAGAACGAGTCCTTCGAAGCGAAGATCGACTTCACCGGCATAGCGGGCGGCCCCGTCGAGGGCGTCTTCATCCGCGCCCCCTGGGTCGAGTCGGTCGGAGCCTCCGCCGAGGTCCTCGCCGAGTACGACGGCCACACGGTCGCCGTGCGCCAGGGCAACGTCCTCGCCACCTCGTTCCACCCCGAACTGACCGGCGACGACCGCGTCCACGCGTACTTCGTCGACATGGTGCGCGCGGCGCTGTAATCAGGTCCCGGTAGGATCTGAGGTGAACACTGTTGGTTACGCGAAGGAGACAGGCGGATGTCCGGCCACTCTAAATGGGCTACGACGAAGCACAAGAAGGCCGTGATCGATGCCAAGCGCGGCAAGCTCTTCGCGAAGCTGATCAAGAACATCGAGGTCGCGGCGCGTATGGGCGGCGCCGACATCGAGGGCAACCCGACGCTGTTCGACGCCGTTCAGAAGGCCAAGAAGCAGTCGGTCCCGAACAAGAACATCGACTCCGCGGTCAAGCGCGGCGGCGGCCTTGAGGCCGGCGGCGCCGACTACGAGACGATCATGTACGAAGGCTACGGCCCGAACGGTGTCGCGGTGCTCATCGAGTGCCTCACCGACAACCGCAACCGCGCCGCCTCCGACGTCCGCGTCGCCATGACCCGCAACGGCGGTTCGATGGCCGACCCGGGCTCGGTCTCGTACCTGTTCAACCGCAAGGGCGTCATCCTCCTGCCCAAGGCCGAGCTCACCGAGGACGACGTCCTCGGCGCGGTCCTGGACGCCGGTGCCGAAGAGGTCAACGACAACGGCGACACCTGGGAGATCATCAGCGAGGCCACCGACCTGGTCGCGGTCCGCACCGCCCTCCAGGAGGCCGGCATCGACTACGACTCGGCCGACTCCAGCTTCGTCCCGACCATGCAGGTCGAGCTCGACGAAGAGGGCGCGCGCAAGATCTTCAAGCTGATCGACGCGCTGGAGGACAGCGACGACGTGCAGAACGTCTTCGCCAACTTCGACGTCTCGGACGAGGTCATGGAGAAGGTCGACGCCTAGTCCCCCCTTTGCGGCTGAACCGCCGCCGCTCTCGCGGATGTGGTTGCTCGCCGTCGGGCTGGCTCAATTGACGGTTGCTGTTTCGACGGGCCGACAGGACACACCCTGTCGGCCCGTCGGCGTTGTCAGCGGTGCGGGATAGCCTGCACGCACTGGCGATCGAAGAGGGAGGGGCGCGGTGCGCGTACTGGGTGTGGACCCCGGGCTGACGCGGTGCGGTGTCGGCGTGGTCGAAGGGGTCGCCGGACGGCCCCTGACCATGATCGGCGTGGGGGTCGTACGGACCCCCGCGGACGCCGAGCTGGGACACCGCCTCGTCGCCATCGAGCGCGGCATCGAGGAATGGCTCGACGCGCACCGGCCGGAATTCGTCGCCGTGGAGCGGGTGTTCAGCCAGCACAACGTCCGCACCGTGATGGGTACCGCCCAGGCCAGCGCCGTCGCGATGCTGTGCGCCGCGCGCCGCGGCATACCCGTCGCGCTGCACACCCCCAGCGAGGTCAAGGCCGCCGTCACCGGCAGCGGCCGGGCCGACAAGGCGCAGGTCGGGGCCATGGTCACCCGGCTGCTGCGGCTGGCCGAGCCGCCCAAGCCGGCCGACGCCGCCGACGCCCTCGCCCTCGCCATCTGCCACATCTGGCGGGCCCCCGCCCAGAACCGCCTCCAGCGGGCGGTAGCCCAGCACGCCTCGAAAGGCCCCATCCGATGATCGCCTTCGTCAGCGGCCCGGTCGCCGCGCTCAGCCCCACCCTGGCCGTGATCGAGGTCGGGGGCGTCGGCATGGCCGTGCAGTGCACCCCGAACACCATCGCGGGCCTGCGCACCGGCGAACCGGCCCGGCTGGCCACCTCCCTGGTGGTCCGGGAGGACTCCCTGACCCTGTACGGCTTCGCCGACGACGACGAACGGCAGGTCTTCGAGCTCCTCCAGACCGCCAGCGGGGTCGGCCCGAGGCTGGCCCAGGCGATGCTCGGGGTGCACAGCCCGGACGCGCTGCGGCTGGCCGTCGAATCGGGGGACGAGAAGGCGCTGACGGCCGTTCCCGGCATCGGGAAGAAGGGGGCGCAGAAGCTGCTGCTGGAGCTGAAGGGGAAGCTGGGCGCGGCCCCGTCGGTGGGCGCCCAGCGGGCGCCGGCCGCCTCCGGCCCGGCGCCCTGGACCGAGCAGCTCACCGCCGCGCTGATCGGGCTCGGATACGCCTCCCGCGAGGCGGAGGACGCGGTCGACGCGGTGACCCCGCAGGCGGAGGCGGCCATCGCCGCGGGCGGTACCGCCCCCGTCCCGCAGCTCCTCCGAGCGGCCCTCCAGACCCTGAACCGCACCCGCTGACCGGCACCCCGCTGCGCGGAGCCCCTCCCCGCCCCGCCCGGTACCGACGAGAAGGCAGACTGAACCCGTGAACTGGGACGACGAAACCGACACCCCCGAGCCCGACCGGCTGGTCGCAGCGGCAGCCGACGGTGAGGACACCGCCGTCGAGGCCGCCCTGCGCCCCAAGGACCTCGGCGAGTTCGTCGGCCAGGAGAAGGTCCGCCAGCAGCTGGACCTCGTCCTGAAGGCGGCCCGCCAGCGCGGCGCCACCGCCGACCACGTCCTGCTCTCCGGCGCGCCCGGCCTCGGCAAGACCACCCTCTCCATGATCATCGCCGCGGAGATGGGCGCCCCGATCCGGATCACCTCCGGCCCCGCCATCCAGCACGCCGGCGACCTCGCCGCCATCCTCTCCTCCCTCCAGGAGGGCGAGGTCCTCTTCCTCGACGAGATCCACCGCATGTCCCGGCCCGCCGAGGAGATGCTGTACATGGCCATGGAGGACTTCCGGGTCGACGTCATCGTCGGCAAGGGCCCCGGCGCGACCGCCATCCCGCTGGAGCTGCCCCCGTTCACCCTCGTCGGCGCCACCACCCGCGCCGGCCTGCTGCCGCCCCCGCTGCGCGACCGCTTCGGGTTCACCGGGCACATGGAGTTCTACGCCCCCGAGGAGCTCCAGCGTGTCGTCCACCGTTCCGCCCGCCTCCTCGACGTGGAGATCGACACCGCCGGCGCCGCCGAGATCGCCGGCCGCTCCCGCGGCACCCCGCGCATCGCCAACCGCCTGCTGCGCCGCGTCCGCGACTACGCCCAGGTGCGGGCCGACGGAGTGATCACCCGTGAGGTGGCCGCCACGGCCCTCCAGGTGTACGAGGTCGACGCGCGCGGGCTCGACCGGCTGGACCGGGCCGTGCTGGAGGCCCTGCTCAAGCTGTTCGGCGGCGGACCCGTCGGGCTGTCCACCCTCGCCGTCGCGGTGGGGGAGGAGCGGGAGACGGTCGAGGAGGTCGCGGAGCCCTTCCTGGTCCGGGAGGGCCTGCTGGCCCGTACCCCGCGGGGCCGGGTCGCGACCCCCGCCGCATGGGCTCACCTGGGGCTTGTTCCCCCGCAGCAGCAGGCCGGCGGATCAAGCGGACAACAGGGCCTGTTCGGGCCGTGACGGCGCGGAGGTTCGACCGGTCAGGAACTGCGGTGCCATGCTGGGCGTTGTTCCATCGGTGCGGACTCGCCTAGACTCCGCCGATGCCGACCCTTCGGGTCGGCGTGCCCACCCCCGTAGAAAAAGGCCGTCTCCCGTGCGGTCGTGCGAAGGATCTCCGTCCCGTGAATCTCGTGACACTCCTCCCGTTCATCGTGCTCATCGGGGCGATGTTCCTGATGACCCGCTCCGCGAAGAAGAAGCAGCAGCAGGCCGCGCAGATGCGCGACCACATGACGGCCGGTACCGGCGTCCGCACCATCGGCGGCATGTACGCCACGGTGAAGGAGATCGGTGACGACACCGTCACCCTCGAGGTGGCTCCCGGCGTCCACGCGATCTACGCGAAGAACGCCATCGGCGCCGTGCTGGACGACGACGAGTACAACCGCATCGTCCACGGCACCACCACCGACGAGCTGACCGTCCCCGACGACGCCTCCTCGCTGACGGACTCCGAGTCCCCGAAGACGGACCTGTCGAAGGACTCCGGTTCGCAGGACGCCCCCAAGCTCGACCTGTCCAAGGACGACGAGCCGAAGGACGACGAGCCGAAGGACGGCAAGACCGACGGCGAGGCCGGCGCCAAGTAGCGCCGGCCGGGAACCGCGGTGGCGCCCGACCGGCGGCCGCCGTGGTTCCCGCACCGAACTTCTGCGGGGGGCAGGGGTCCCCACCACACATTTCGTGGCCGTCCGCGTGCTGACCCGGCGCGGGACGGTTGGACAGGGAGATACGACAAGGTGGCAGCACCGAAGAAGGGCCGGCGGCCCACGGGGGCTCAGGGGAGGCCGGGGCGCGCCCTGGCCTTCATCCTGATCGCGATGGTGGCGCTCACCGCGGGGATGTTCCTCTCTCATCAGACCACCCCCCGCCTGGGCATCGACCTGGCGGGCGGAACGAGCATCACGCTCAAGGCGAAGAGCGAGCCCGGCAAGCCGGACGCGGTCAACGAGACCAACATGAACACCGCGGTCGGCATCATCGAGCGCCGTGTCAACGGTCTCGGCGTCTCCGAGGCCGAGGTCCAGACCCAGGGCCGCGACCACATCATCGTGAACATCCCCAAGGGGACGAACGAGCAGCAGGCGCGTGAGCAGGTCGGTACCACCGCCCAGCTGTACTTCCGCCCCGTGCTGACCTTCGCCGACGGCGCCCCCGCCGCCCCGGAGACCAAGCCCAGCGGCTCCCCGAGCCCCTCCGCGAGCGGTTCCGGCGCCCCCAAGGCCGAGGGCAGCTCCAAGCCGTCCGCGCAGGCCACCCCGTCGTCCAGCGCCACTTCCCAGGGCCGTGTGCTCAGCGAGGCCCTCAAGGCCCCGGGCACCCCCACTCCCTCGCCCTCGGCGAGCGAGTCGAAGAAGGCAGACGACAACAAGGCCACGCCTTCCGCTCAGGCCTCCGGTTCCGCCTCGGCGCCCGCCCCCGCCCCGACCCCGCCCGCAGTGGACCCGGCCCTGGCCGGCCTGCAGGCGAAGTTCGCGGCGCTGGACTGCACCAACGAGGAGCAGCGTGCCGCCGCGGGCAAGGGCGTCAAGCCCGAGGACCCGATGATCGCCTGCGGCAAGCGCGGCAACCAGTGGGGCAAGTGGATCCTCGGCCCGGCCCAGGTCAACGGCCAGGACGTGAAGGACGCCAAGGGCGTCATCGACCAGCAGCGCGGTCAGTGGATCGTCACCATGCAGTTCACCGACAAGGGCGCCGACAAGTTCGCCAAGATCACCGGTGAGCTGGCCACCAAGCAGGCCCCGCAGAACCAGTTCGCGATCGTGCTCGACGGCGAGGTCATCTCCGACCCGTCCGTCAGCCAGGCGCTGACCGGTGGCAACGCCGAGATCTCCGGCGGCTTCACCCAGCAGTCCGCGCAGGACCTGGGCAACATGCTCTCGTACGGCGCCCTGCCGCTGTCCTTCCAGGAGGACAGCGTCACCACCGTCACCGCCGCGCTCGGCGGGGAGCAGCTGAAGGCCGGCCTGATCGCCGGTGCCATCGGCCTGGCCTTCGTCGTGATCTACCTGCTGGTCTACTACCGCGGTCTGGCCTTCATCGCGATCGTCAGCCTCCTGGTGTCCGCGATCCTCACGTACACGATCATGGCGCTGCTGGGCAAGGGAATCGGCTTCGCCCTGAACCTGCCGGCCGTCTGCGGCGCGATCGTCGCCATCGGCATCACGGCGGACTCGTTCATCGTGTACTTCGAGCGCATCCGTGACGAGATCCGCGAGGGCCGCACCCTGCGTCCGGCCGTCGAGCGCGCCTGGCCGCGCGCCCGGCGCACCATCCTGGTCTCCGACTTCGTGTCGTTCCTCGCCGCCGCGGTGCTCTTCATCGTCACCGTCGGCAAGGTCCAGGGCTTCGCCTTCACGCTGGGTCTGACCACCCTGCTCGACGTGGTCGTGGTGTTCCTGTTCACCAAGCCCGTCATGACCCTGCTGGCGCGGACGAAGTTCTTCTCCAGCGGTCACCCGTGGTCCGGACTGGACCCGAAGCGGCTCGGCGCCAAGCCGCCGCTGCGCCGGTCCCGCCGCACCGGCCCCGTCCCCGCCCCCGTCGACGCAAAGGAGGCGTGAGATGTCGAAGCTGGGAGATCTCGGCGCCAAGCTGTACCGCGGTGAGGTCGGATACGACTTCGTCGGCAAGCGCTTCGTCTGGTACGGCGTCTCCATCCTGATCACCATCACGGCGGCCGTGGCCCTGGCCGTCCAGGGCCTCAACATGGGCATCGAGTTCAAGGGCGGCGCCGTCTTCACCACCCCGAAGACGAGCGTGTCCGTCGCGAAGGCGACCGAGGACGCGGAGAAGGCCTCGGGGCACGACGCGATCGTCCAGGAGCTCGGCACCGGCGGCCTGCGCATCCAGATCTCCGGTCTGGACACCGATTCGGCCGCCTCCGTGAAGAAGCAGCTCGGCACCGACCTCAAGGTCGACGCGGGCCAGATCAACGCGGACCTGGTCGGCCCGAGCTGGGGCGAGCAGATCGCGACCAAGGCCTGGACCGGCCTCGCGATCTTCATGGTCCTCGTGGTGATCTACCTGGCCATCGCCTTCGAGTGGCGGATGGCCGTCGCGGCCCTGATCGCGCTGATCCACGACCTCACCATCACCGTCGGCGTGTACGCGCTCGTCGGCTTCGAGGTCACCCCGGGCACCGTGATCGGTCTGCTCACGATCCTCGGTTACTCCCTCTACGACACCGTCGTCGTCTTCGACGGTCTCAAGGAGGGCGCGAAGGACATCACCAAGCAGACCCGCTGGACCTTCAGCGACGTCGCCAACCGCAGCATCAACGGCACGCTGGTCCGCTCGATCAACACCACCGTCGTGGCGCTGCTGCCGGTCGCGGCCCTGCTGTTCATCGGCGGCGGCTTCCTCGGCGCGGGCATGCTCAACGACATCTCGCTGTCGCTGTTCGTCGGCCTCGCGGCCGGTGCGTACTCCTCGATCTTCATCGCGACCCCGCTGGTCGTGGACCTGAAGGAGCGCGAGCCGGCGATGAAGGCGCTGACGAAGCGCGTGCTCGCGAAGCGGGCGGCCGCGGCCGCCAAGGGCGAGGACCCCGACGTGGACACCGACCAGGACGAGGCCCCGCAGGTCGTGTCCCAGGGCGGCCAGGGGAGGCGGCGCCGGTGACCACCGCCCCCTGCACCCCCGAGGTCCGCGAGCTGCTGCTCAGCCGGATCACGGACGTCCCGGACTACCCGAAGCCGGGTGTGGTGTTCAAGGACATCACCCCGCTGCTGGCCGACCCCAAGGCCTTCGGCGCGCTGACCGACACGCTGGTGGAGCTGGCCGGCCGCTACGGTGCGACGAAGATCGTCGGGCTGGAGGCGCGCGGGTTCATCCTCGCGGCCCCGGTCGCCGTCAAGGCGGGCATCGGCTTCATCCCCGTACGCAAGGCGGGCAAGCTGCCGGGCGCCACGCTCGCGCAGGCCTACGAGCTGGAGTACGGGACGGCGGAGATCGAGGTCCACGCGGAGGACCTGTCGGCCGGTGACCGGGTCATGGTCATCGACGACGTCCTGGCCACCGGCGGTACCGCCGAGGCCTCGCTGGAGCTGATCCGGCGGGCCGGGGCCGAGGTGGCCGGCGTGGCCGTCCTGATGGAACTGTCGTTCCTCCCGGGGCGGGCCAAGCTGGACACTGCGCTGGCGGGGGCCCCGCTGGACTCGCTGATCGTCGTCTGACGTCGCTCTGCCGAAGCGGCGGGTGCCCGGATTGCCGGGTGCCCGCCGCTTTCGTGTGCGGCGCCGCTGCCGGGGGCCGGCCCCCGGACCCCAGCGCCTCAAACGCCGTCGGGGCTGGATGTCGGCGGCTCGGGGTCGGACGGAGGGGGGCTGGGGTTCCGTCTTGGTGGGCGGGCGCGGAGAACAGGGTGGCGGAACGCTCGCTACCATGGGTTATCCGGACCTGACCGGGCCCCGGATCCTCCCCCAAACTCCGTCCGGGGGGACCCCCAGAGGAGCGCTCTTGCCAGACGAGGTCCAGCCACTCTCCGCCGCGCAGCCCGACCCCAAGGCCGACCCGGCCGCGGCGGCCGCAGCCACGCCCCCGCCGGCCCCGCCGGTCAAGCCCCTCCCGGCCAAGCCGGCCGGGTCCTCCAACCGGGTGCGCGCCCGGCTGGCCCGCCTCGGCGTGCAGCGTTCCAACCCGTACAACCCGGTACTGGAACCCCTGCTCCGTATAGTCCGCAGCAACGATCCGAAGATCGAGACGGCGACGCTGCGGCAGATCGAACAGGCCTACCAGGTCGCGGAGCGCTGGCACCGCGGACAGAAGCGCAAGAGCGGCGACCCGTACATCACCCATCCGCTCGCGGTGACCACGATCCTCGCCGAGCTCGGGATGGACCCCGCCACCCTCATGGCGGGCCTGCTGCACGACACCGTCGAGGACACCGAGTACGGCCTCGACCAGCTCCGCCGCGACTTCGGCGACGCCGTGGCCCTCCTCGTCGACGGCGTCACCAAGCTCGACCGGGTCAAGTTCGGCGAGGCCGCCCAGGCCGAGACCGTGCGCAAGATGGTCGTCGCCATGGCCAAGGACCCGCGCGTCCTGGTCATCAAGCTCGCCGACCGCCTGCACAACATGCGCACCATGCGCTACCTCAAGCGGGAGAAGCAGGAGAAGAAGGCCCGCGAGACCCTTGAGATCTACGCGCCGCTGGCCCACCGCCTCGGCATGAACACCATCAAGTGGGAGCTGGAGGACCTCGCCTTCGCGATCCTCTACCCCAAGATGTACGACGAGATCGTGCGCCTCGTCGCCGAGCGGGCCCCCAAGCGCGACGAGTACCTGGCCATCGTCACCGACGAGGTGATGGTCGACCTCAGAGCCGCCCGGATCAAGGCCACCGTCACCGGCCGCCCCAAGCACTACTACAGCGTCTACCAGAAGATGATCGTCCGCGGCCGTGACTTCGCGGAGATCTACGACCTGGTGGGCATCCGCGTCCTCGTGGACACCGTCCGGGACTGCTACGCGGCCCTCGGTACCGTGCACGCGCGCTGGAACCCGGTCCCCGGCCGGTTCAAGGACTACATCGCGATGCCCAAGTTCAACATGTACCAGTCGCTGCACACGACGGTCATCGGACCCAACGGCAAGCCGGTCGAACTCCAGATCCGCACCTTCGACATGCACCGCCGCGCCGAGTACGGCATCGCCGCGCACTGGAAGTACAAGCAGCAGACCGTCGCCGGCGCCTCCAAGGTCCGTACCGACGTCCCGCAGGCCGCCAAGGGCAGCGCCGGCCAGGACACCGTCAACGACATGGCCTGGCTGCGCCAGCTCCTCGACTGGCAGAAGGAGACGGAGGACCCGGGCGAGTTCCTCGACTCGCTGCGCTTCGACCTCTCCCGCAACGAGGTCTTCGTCTTCACCCCCAAGGGCGACGTCATCGCGCTGCCGGCCGGAGCGACCTCCGTGGACTTCGCGTACGCGGTCCACACCGAGGTCGGCCACCGCACCATAGGGGCGCGGGTCAACGGGCGGCTCGTCCCGCTCGAATCGACCCTCGACAACGGTGACCTGGTCGAGGTCTTCACCTCCAAGGCCGAGGGCGCCGGCCCGTCCCGCGACTGGCTGGGCTTCGTCAAGTCCCCCAGGGCCCGCAACAAGATCCGCGCCTGGTTCTCCAAGGAGCGCCGCGACGAGGCCATCGAGCACGGCAAGGACGCCATCGCGCGGGCCATGCGCAAGCAGAACCTGCCGATCCAGCGGATCCTGACCGGCGACTCCCTCGTCACCCTCGCGCACGAGATGCGCTACCCCGACATCTCCTCGCTCTACGCGGCGATCGGCGAGGGCCACGTGGCCGCGCAGGGCGTCGTGCAGAAGCTGGTGCAGGCCCTCGGCGGCGAGGAGGCCGCCAACGAGGACATCGAGGAGAGCATCCCGCCGTCCCGCGCCCGCACCAAGCGGCGCGGCAAGGCCGACCCGGGCGTGGTCGTCAAGGGCGTCGACGACGTGTGGGTGAAGCTGGCCCGCTGCTGCACGCCGGTGCCGGGCGACCCGATCATCGGCTTCGTCACCCGCGGCAGTGGCGTATCGGTTCACCGCGCCGACTGCGTCAACGTCGACTCCCTCTCCCAGCAGCCCGAGCGGATGCTGGAGGTGGAGTGGGCCCCGACCCAGTCCTCCGTCTTCCTGGTCGCCATCCAGGTCGAGGCGCTGGACCGCTCCCGGCTGCTGTCGGACGTCACGCGGGTCCTGTCGGACCAGCACGTCAACATCCTCTCCGCGGCCGTGCAGACCTCCCGCGACCGGGTGGCGACCTCCCGGTTCACCTTCGAGATGGGCGACCCGAAGCACCTGGGACACGTCCTGAAGGCCGTACGGGGCGTCGAGGGCGTCTACGACGTCTACCGCGTGACCTCGGCCCGCAGGCCGTAGCGGCAGGACATACGACGGTGGGCGCCACCCCGGAAGGGGTGGCGCCCACCGTCATGAGGCGCGGGGCCCGGTCAGGGGCAGCCCCACCAGACGAAGTTGAGGTTGCCCCCGAAGAGCGCGGAGACGGCCGTCGCGGACCCTATGATCCACACCACCGTGCTCCGCCGCGCCCGGGCCAGGGCCAGCGCGAAGGGGAAGAGCAGCGGGAACGCGGGCATGATGAAGCGCATCTTCGAGAAGTAGAAGCCCGCGCCGCCCAGCGCCATCAGCATGATCATGGCCGCGAAGATCCACACGACCATGGGGGGCCGGCGCCGGCGCGTCATCAGGACGAACAGCACCACCGCCGTGACCACCGTCAGCGAGACCACCACGTGGTTGAGGGTGGTGTGCACCTCGGTGAAGGTCTTCTTCAGCTCGTTGACCGTGTCGAAGCCGCCGTCGTACACCGAACCCCAGCGCCGCTGGAGCTCGAAGTAGCCGTCCCAGCGCCCGAAGTGCCAGCCGACGTAGCCCACGTACCCGAACCAGCCCAGCGGGGCGATCAGCGAAGCGGCCACGATCCGTCCCACCGGGGGCCGCTGCGAGCGGCGCTTGCGGCGCCACTGCACGTACTCCCAGACCCCCGCCAGCACCACGGCCGCGACGATCGCCGAACCCGAGGGCCGGGTGGCACCCGCGAAGAAGGCCAGCACACCGGCCGTCAGCCAGGACTTCGTCATCACCGCGTACATCGCCCACACCGACAGGGCGAGGAACAGCGGCTCGGTGTACGCCATCGACTGGACGAGCGCCGCCGGCACGATCGCGAACAGGGCGCAGGTGAAGAGCGCGACCCGACGGCCGTAGATCTTGTCGGTGACGGCGAAGATGCCCCACGCGGCGATCACCGACGCGAACAGCGCCAGCCCCATCGCCACCCAGTTCATCGGCAGGTGCGTGACGTACGAGGTGTAGCGCACCAGCATGGGGTAGACGGGGAAGAACGCCATCTGGCAGCTCGGCCCCGCGAACGCACAGGGCGACGGCGTCGCCAGCGGGGTCGTCAGACCGTTCTCGGCGATGTGCAGGTAGTAGACGGCGTCCCAGCGCCCGCCCAGGATCTCCAGCGGCCGCACGTCCTTGCGCTCGGCCCAGATCGCCATGACGGCGAGTCCGGTGGCGCGCAGGGCGAGGTGGATCAGCAGGGCCTTGCGGGCACGCTTCAGGTTGGCGAGTACGCGCCGTCCGACACCACGGAGCCCGGAGTCCTTCTTGCCGGAAAGCGGTTCGGCGACGAGAAGTGAGTCGGGGACATCAGCGCGTATCTGGGTATGCGTCACATTCGATCCTGGTCGTCGCCCGGCAGAAGGCCGCCGAGGCGGCACCGTACAACGTTACACAGGTGGAGGGTGCAACCCGCGCGCACCCTGTGTGGAATCCACGTAACGAATCGGACGCACCCATATCCGCACACAAGCCCGCCCACACACCCGTACACACGCCGACGGGCACCACCGGAAGTAACCGGTGGTGCCCGTCGGCCTACGCGTCCGAGGACGGCGGCGGGTGTCAGCCGCCGAACTCCTCCAGACCCTTCAGCGCCTGGTCCAGCAGGGCCTGGCGGCCCTCCAGCTCCCGGGACAGCTTGTCGGCCTTGGCGTTGTTGCCTGCCCCGCGCGCGGCGTCGATCTCACCGCGCAGCTTGTCCACGGCCGCCTGGAGCTGCCCCGTCAGACCGGCCGCACGGGCCCGCGCCTCCGGGTTCGTACGCCGCCACTCGCCCTCCTCGGCCTCCTGGATGGCCCGCTCCACGGCGTGCATCCGGCCCTCGACCTTGGGACGGGCGTCGCGCGGCACGTGGCCGATGGCCTCCCAGCGCTCGTTGATGGAACGGAACGCGGCCCGGGCCGCCTTCAGGTCCGTCACCGGGAGGAGCTGCTCCGCCTCGACGGCCAGCTCCTCCTTCAGCTTCAGGTTCTCGACCTGCTCGGCGTCCCGCTCCGCGAAGACCTCGCCGCGCGCCGCGAAGAACACGTCCTGCGCACCGCGGAATCGGTTCCACAGGTCGTCCTCGGCCTCGCGCTGCGCCCGTCCCGCCGCCTTCCAGCTGTCCATCAGCTCGCGGTAGCGGGCGGCCGTCGGACCCCAGTCCGTCGACTTCGACAGCGACTCGGCCTCGGCGACCAGCTTCTCCTTGGCCTTGCGGGCCTCCTCGCGCTGGGCGTCCAGCGCGGCGAAGTGCGCCTTGCGGCGCTTGGAGAAGGCGGACCGGGCGTGCGAGAAGCGGTGCCACAGCTCGTCGTCCGACTTGCGGTCGAGCCGGGGCAGGCCCTTCCAGATGTCCACCAGCGCGCGCAGCCGCTCGCCGGCGCTGCGCCACTGGTCGCTCTGCGCCAGCTGCTCGGCCTCGGTCACCAGGGCGTCCTTGGCCGTACGGGCCTCGTCCGCCTGCTTGGCCTTCTGGACCTTGCGCTCCTCGCGCCGCGAGTCCACCGTCGCCACCAGCTTGTCCAGCCGGACGCGCAGCGCGTCGAGGTCACCGACGGCGTGGTGCTCGTCCACCTGCGTCCGCAGGTGCTCGATGGCCGTCTGGGCGTCCTTGGCGGACAGATCGGTGGTCCGCACCCGCCGTTCGAGGAGGCCGATCTCGACCACCAAGCCCTCGTACTTGCGCTCGAAGTAGGCCAGGGCCTCCTCGGGGGTGCCCGCCTGCCACGAGCCGACGACCTGCTCGCCCTCGGAAGTACGCACGTACACGGTGCCGGTCTCGTCGACTCGGCCCCACGGGTCGCTGCTCACAGCGCCTCCTCCACCTGATGCCCGCGAGGGGTTCATCCCCCTGGCATCGTCCACAGTTTCCTGGGGCGGGCAGCGCCCGCCCTGCACAACGCCAACATAGGCGACCGCCGGGCCGGCTGTCCGCATCCCGCACGACGGAATATCGCCGCGGGGGCCGCGGGCCGGCCGGGCCGGGGCCGCCGGACCCTTCAGTTCTTGGTGACGGTGGCCTTCTCGATGTTCACGGGGGTCTTCGGGGCGCCGTCCTGGGCCCCGTCGGCGGTGCCGGCCTTCGCGACCTCCGCCAGCACCTTCAGCCCGGCCGCGTCGATCTTCCCGAACGGGGTGTAGGAGGGTGCGAGGGGGCTGTCCTCGTAGACCAGGAAGAACTGGCTGCCGCCGGTGCCGGGCCGACCCGTGTTGGCCATCGCCACCGTGCCGGCCGGGTAGACCACCTGGCCCTGCTCGTTCGGCTTGCCCAGGGAGTCCAGGTTCTCGTCCGGGATGGTGTAGCCCGGGCCGCCGCGGCCGGTGCCCTCGGGGTCGCCGCACTGGAGCACGTGGATCCCGCTCGTCACCAGGCGGTGGCACTTGGTCTTGTCGAAGAAGCCCTTGTCGGCGAGCGACTTGAAGGAGTTGACCGTCTGCGGGGTCTTCGAGGCGTCCATCTCGAACGTGACGTCGCCCGCGCTGGTCTTCAGGGCGAAGGTGTACTTCGCCTTGTCGTCGATCGCCATCGCCGGGGACGGGGACTTCTTCGGCTCGGGCAGCGACGGCGACGCCGAGGGCTCGGCCGAGGCGTCGTTCTCGTCCTTGCCGTCGAAGACACCGCCCGCGATCAGCCCGATCAGCGTCGCGATCACCGCGGCCGAGGCCGCACCGATGACCGCCAGCCGCTGCCGCGACTTGCGGCGGGCCTCCGCGCGGCGCTTCTGCTGGCGCTCGTACTTCTCCCTGGCGAGCTGTCGCCGACGCTGATCGCTCGTGACCACCGGTCGTCTCCTTGTGCGTCTCTGGTACCGCTGTCCGGGCTGGGTTAGGCCGTACCGTATATGGGTTCGCTGTGTGATGAGCGGCGCCGGTAGGCTCTGAGCAGCAGATTCCGAACTGCTGCCTCCCGCCGAGCGACGATTGAGGACGAACGTGCTGATTGCCGGGTTCCCCGCCGGGGCCTGGGGGACCAACTGCTACCTGGTCGCCCCCGCCGCGGGTGAGGAGTGCGTCATCATCGACCCGGGCCACCAGGCCACCCAGGGTGTCGAGGAGACGCTGAGGAAGCACCGTCTCAAGCCCGTCGCGGTCGTCCTGACCCACGGCCACATCGATCATGTGGCCTCGGTGGTCCCGGTGTGCGGAGCGCACGACGTACCGGCCTGGATCCACCCCGAGGACCGCTACATGATGAGCGACCCGGAGAAGGCCCTCGGCCGCTCCATCGGGATGCCGCTCATGGGAGAACTGACCGTCGGCGAGCCGGACGACGTCCGCGAGCTGTCCGACGGCGCCGCCCTGAAGCTGGCCGGAATGGAGTTCTCGGTGGCGCACGCGCCGGGGCATACCAAGGGGTCGGTGACCTTCCGGATGCCCGAGCAGGCCGACGTTCCGCCGGTCTTCTTCTCGGGCGACCTGCTCTTCGCCGGCTCCATCGGACGCACCGACCTGCCCGGCGGCTCCCACGCCGAGATACTCCAGTCGCTGGCCCGCGTGTGCCTGCCGCTGGAGGACTCGACGGTGGTGCTGTCCGGCCACGGTCCCCAGACCACCATCGGCCGCGAGCGCGCGACCAACCCGTACCTGCGGGAAGTCGCCGCCGGCCTGGGGGACGGCACCGCCGCCCCACGACGAGGAATGTGACGAGAGTTTCGTGGCTACTTTTCAGGCCCCCAAGGGCACGTACGACCTGATCCCGCCGGTTTCCGTGAAGTACCTGGCGGTGCGCGAGGCCATCTCCGCGCCCCTGCGGAACTCCGGCTACGGCTACATCGAGACCCCCGGCTTCGAGGACGTCGGCCTCTTCGCCCGCGGTGTGGGCGAGTCGACCGACATCGTCTCCAAGGAGATGTACGCCTTCACGACCAAGGGCGGCGACCAGCTGGCCCTGCGCCCCGAGGGTACGGCCTCCGTGCTGCGCGCGGCCCTGGAGTCGAGCCTGCACAAGAAGGGCAACCTGCCGGTCAAGCTCTGGTACTCGGGCTCGTACTACCGCTACGAGAAGCCGCAGAAGGGCCGCTACCGCCACTTCTCCCAGGTCGGTGCCGAGGCCATCGGCGCCGAGGACCCGGCGCTGGACGCCGAGCTGATCATCCTCGCCGACCAGGCGTACCGCTCCCTGGGCCTGCGCAACTTCCGCATCCTGCTGAACTCGCTCGGTGACAAGGAGTGCCGCCCCGTCTACCGGGAGGCCCTCCAGGGCTTCCTGGGCGGCCTCGACCTCGACGAGGAGACCGTCCGCCGGGCCGAGATCAACCCGCTGCGCGTCCTCGACGACAAGCGGCCCGACGTGCAGAAGCAGCTGGTCGGCGCGCCCGTGCTGCGCGACTACCTGTGCGACGCGTGCAAGGCGTACCACGAGGAGGTCCGGGCGCTGATCACGGCCGCCGGGGTCGCCTTCGAGGATGACGAGAAGCTGGTGCGCGGCCTCGACTACTACACCCGCACCACCTTCGAGTTCGTCCACGACGGCCTGGGCTCCCAGTCCGCGGTCGGCGGCGGCGGCCGCTACGACGGCCTGTCCGAGATGATCGGCGGACCGGCCCTGCCGTCGGTCGGCTGGGCGCTCGGCGTCGACCGGACCGTGCTCGCCCTGGAGGCCGAGGGCGTGGAGCTGGACATCCCGGCCGCCACGTCGGTGTTCGCCGTGGCGCTCGGCGAGGCCAAGCCGGCCGTGTTCGGCCTGGTCACCGAGCTGCGCAAGGCGGGCGTTGCCGCGGACATGTCGTACGGGGGCAAGGGCCTCAAGGGCGCCATGAAGGACGCGAACCGCAGCGGTGCGCGCTTCGCCGTCGTCGTGGGCGACCGAGACCTCGCCGAGGGCGTCGTCCAGCTCAAGGACATGGAGTCCGGCGAGCAGACCGCCGTGGCGGTCGACGGCCTGGTCGCCGAGGTCAAGGCCCGCCTGGCCTGACGCACGCGGGCCGGCCCGCACGGCCGCCGGAGGCGGGACGGTGAGTGCTCCCCGTCCCGCCTCCACCGCTTTCCGGCCGCCCTTATACCGATCGAACGGGAGGCGGAGCCCGCGGTACGGCACAATGGCCCCTGCTTGATGACCTTGCCGACGTGGGATGTGGAGCGCGCGGGATGACGACTACGGGAGCCGGCGCGGATACCGCTCCGCGGACCTACGGCGGGAGCCGGGCGCTGGCCCTGCTGCTGGTCATCACGGGAGCGGCGGCGCTGCTCGCCGCCTGGGTGATCACCATCGACAAGTTCAAGCTGCTGGAGGACCCGAACTTCACGCCGGGCTGCAGCCTGAACCCGGTCGTCTCCTGCGGCAACATCATGAAGAGCGAGCAGGCGTCGGCCTTCGGCTTCCCGAACCCGATGCTGGGGCTCGTCGCCTACGGCATCGTCATCTGCGTCGGCATGAGCCTGCTCGCCGGGGCCCGGTTCCGCCGCTGGTACTGGCTGACCCTCAACGCGGGCATGCTCTTCGGCGTCGGGTTCTGCGCCTGGCTGATGTACCAGTCGCTGTACAACATCAACTCGCTCTGCCTGTGGTGCTGCCTCGCCTGGGTCTGCACGATCCTGATGTTCTGGTACGTCACCTCGCACAACGTCCGCCAGGGGATGCTGCCCGCGCCCGGCTGGCTGCGCGGCTTCCTCGACGAGTTCACGTGGGTGCTGCCCGTCCTGCACATCGGGATCATCGGAATGCTGATCCTGACCCGCTGGTGGGACTTCTGGACCTCCTGAGGCCCGGCGGTACTGTCACAGGGCTCGCTTAGGCTCTAGGTGTGGAACCAGACCTCTTCACCGCCGCCGCCGAGGACCGCCAGGAGAAGGACCCGGCCAGCTCCCCGCTGGCCGTCCGGATGCGCCCGCGCACCCTGGACGAAGTGGTCGGCCAGCAGCACCTGCTGAAGCCCGGCTCACCGCTGCGGCGACTGGTGGGGGAGGGCGCCGGGGGACCGGCCGGAGCCTCGTCCGTGATCCTCTGGGGGCCGCCGGGGATCGGGAAGACCACCCTCGCGTACGTGGTCAGCCAGGCCACGCAGAAGCGGTTCGTCGAACTGTCGGCCATCACGGCGGGGGTCAAGGAGGTCCGGGCCGTCATCGAGGGCGCCAAGCGCGCCGCCGGCGGCTACGGCAAGGAGACCGTCCTCTTCCTCGACGAGATCCACCGCTTCAGCAAGGCGCAGCAGGACTCCCTGCTCCCGGCCGTGGAGAACCGCTGGGTCACCCTGATCGCGGCGACCACGGAGAACCCCTACTTCTCGATCATCTCCCCGCTGCTGTCGCGCTCGCTGCTCCTCACCCTGGAACCGCTGACCGACGCCGACCTGAGCGGGCTCCTGCACCGCGCCCTGGAGGAGGAACGCGGCCTGGGCGGCGCGGTCTCGCTGCCCGCCGACGCCGAGGCGCACCTGCTGCGCATCGCCGGGGGCGACGCCCGCCGGGCGCTGACCGCGCTGGAGGCGGGGGCCGGATCGGCCCTCGCCAAGGGCGAGGAGGAGATCACCCTCCAGACGCTGGAGGAGGCCGTCGACCGGGCGGCCGTCCGCTACGACCGGGACGGCGACCAGCACTACGACGTGGCGAGCGCGCTGATCAAGTCGATCCGCGGCTCGGACGTGGACGCCGCGCTGCACTACCTGGCGCGGATGATCGAGGCGGGGGAGGACCCGCGGTTCATCGCGCGGAGGCTGATGATCTCCGCGAGCGAGGACATCGGCCTGGCCGACCCCACCGCCCTTCCGCTGGCGGTCGCGGCGGCCCAGGCGGTGGCGATGATCGGCTTCCCGGAGGCCGCGCTGACCCTGTCGCACGCCACGATCGCGCTGGCGCTGGCCCCGAAGTCCAACACCGCCACGACGGCGATCGGCGCCGCGCTGGCCGACGTACGGGCCGGGTTGGCCGGGGCCGTGCCGGCGCACCTGCGGGACGGGCACTACAAGGGCGCGGCCAAGCTGGGGCACGCCGTGGGGTACGTGTACCCGCACGACGTGCCGGGCGCGATCGCCGCGCAGCAGTACGCGCCGGACGCGATCCACGGGAAGCGGTACTACGAGCCGACGCGGTACGGGGCGGAGGCGCGGTACGCGGACGTGGTGGAGAAGGTCCGCGAGCGGCTGCGCGGCAGCGGCTCCTGAGCGGGCCGCGCCTTTCTTCAGTGGGCGGCCGCGGCGAACAGCGAGCGCAGCGCGCGGCGCAGACCGCAGACGTCCGCGACCGGCTCGGGGAAGTCGAAGCGGGCGTCGAAGGCGGCGAGGCCCGGCCCGCGGGTGAAGCGCACGCGCAGCCCGAGGCGGTCCAGGGCGAGCGGGACGGGGGTCAGCGCGGGCGCCTCCCGGGAGCCCAGCAGCCCGCACAGGCCGGCGAGGCGCTCGGGGTGGACGGACGCCAGGTGCTGGAGGAGTTCCGCCTCGTGGGCCGTCATCGGGTCCGGTTCGGCCGCCGCCAGCTCCTCGGGGTCCACCCGCTCGGCGCCCCACAGGTCGTCCACCGAGACCTCGCCGACCTCCAGGCGCAGCAGCATCCAGGCCGGACGGCCCGTGGAGGGGGCGTCGAGGGACTCCGTCAGCCCGAGCAGCTCGCCCACCGGATGGCGCTCGGCCATGAGCGCGGCGCAGACGGCGCGGTCGTCCCCGCGGACCGGGGTCAGCCACCCGGCGAGCCAGGCGCGGCCCCGTATACGATGGGGCACGGACACCGGCGCCACGTCCGTGATCTCGATCACGGCGGGGAGGTCGTCGTCCTGGGCGTGAGCGGCGGCCCTGGCCGCCGCGGATTCCCCTGGCACCAGGAGAATCACGTCCCCGTCCGGGGTGACGGTCCGAGCGGCCGGCGCCCCTGTCCCGCACTCTCCCTGGTCACGGGTCCACAGCTGGTCACGAGCACCCGGCAGAGTGAGGGATACTGAGGCGTTGGACTCTACGAGGGTTCGTACGCGTTCGGCTCCGGTGAGCTGCCGAACGCCTTCCCTGGGACGCGGCTGACCTTGCCTACCGTCATCGAAAGCGGATTCCGTTTCGTTGGAACCCGAACTGCGATGCGCACTGGGCAGGGGGATCCCATGTGGTCGAGACATTACGTCCTCCTCGATAAGGTAAGCCTCACCTAACTTACATGGAGGTAGGTTCCCCGTGAACCAGAAGCGACCCAAGGTCAAGAAGTCTCGTGCCCTCGGCATCGCCCTGACGCCGAAGGCCGTCAAGTACTTCGAGGCCCGCCCCTACCCGCCGGGCGAGCACGGCCGTGGCCGCAAGCAGAACTCGGACTACAAGGTCCGTCTGCTGGAGAAGCAGCGCCTGCGCGCTCAGTACGACATCTCCGAGCGCCAGATGGCCCGCGCGTACGACCGCGCGAAGAAGGCCGAGGGCAAGACGGGCGAGGCGCTGGTCGTCGAGCTCGAGCGTCGTCTGGACGCCCTGGTCCTGCGTGCCGGCATCGCCCGCACCATCTACCAGGCCCGCCAGATGGTCGTCCACGGCCACATCGAGGTCAACGGTGGCAAGGTCGACAAGCCGTCGTTCCGCGTGCGCCCCGACGACGTCATCACGGTTCGCGAGCGCAGCCGCGAGAAGCACCCCTTCCAGGTCGCCCGCGAGGGTGGCTACGCCGGTGAGGGCGAGACCCCGCGCTACCTGCAGGTCAACCTGAAGGCCCTGGCCTTCCGCCTCGACCGCGACCCGAACCGCAAGGAAATCCCGGTCATCTGCGACGAGCAGCTCGTCGTCGAGTACTACGCCCGCTGATCCAGCGGCCGCGTAGCCACTCACAGGCTGGTCCGGCCCGCCGTCCCCTCCGGGGGCGGCGGGCTTTGCCGTACCCGGGCCCGTGTCCGGAACGAGCCGCACGGGAATCCGGTACTGCGGCGGATCTCCGGCGCGATAGGGTCGGAGCAGACTCAACCCGTAGGTTTTCCAGATTCAGGAAGCGGTGCAACGTGTCCGGTGGAGAGGTGGCCGGGATCATCGTGGCCGTCTTCTGGGCCATCCTGGTCTCCTTCCTCGCAGTGGCGCTGGCCAGGCTCGCCCAGGTGCTCAGGGCCACCACCAAGCTCGTGGCCGAGGTCACCGAGCAGGCCGTCCCGCTGCTGGCGGACGCCTCGACGACCGTCCGCTCCGCGCGCACCCAGCTCGACCGGGTCGACGCGATCGCGAGCGACGTCCAGGAGGTCACCTCCAACGCCTCCGCGCTCTCCTCCACCGTGGCCTCCACCTTCGGCGGCCCGCTCGTCAAGGTCGCGGCCTTCGGCTACGGGGTGCGCAAGGCACTGGGCAGGACCGACGCGGGAACCGAGCGGACCCCCCGGCGCACCGTGATCGTCGGCCGTACGGTGCCGGCGCCCCGGCGCCGCAAGCAGAAGGGCTGAGACCTCCGATGTTCCGCCGAGCCTTCTGGTTCACCGCCGGCGCCGCCGCCGGCGTCTGGGCCACCACCAAGGTCAACCGCCAGCTCAAGAAGCTGACGCCGGAGAGCCTCGCGGCCCAGGCGGCCGAAAAGGCCGTGGAGGCGGGCCACCGCCTCAAGGACTTCGCCCTCGACGTCAAGGCGGGAATGACGCAGCGCGAGGACGAGCTGAACGACGCACTGGGCCTGACCCAGGACCCCGACCGGCCCGACAACGTCACCGCCCTCCCCGGGCCGCGGCGGCTGCGGGCCATCGCGAACGACACGACCACCCACCGCCGGAACCACTCGGCGGTTACGTACAACCGGAATGAGGACCACTGATGGAGTCGGCTGAAATCCGCCGCCGCTGGCTGAGCTTCTTCGAGGAGCGCGGTCACACCGTTGTCCCTTCGGCGTCGCTCATCGCGGACGACCCGACTCTGCTGCTGGTCAACGCGGGCATGGTCCCGTTCAAGCCGTACTTCCTCGGTGAGACCAAGCCCCCGGCCCCCCGGGCCACCAGCGTGCAGAAGTGCGTCCGCACCCCGGACATCGAAGAGGTCGGCAAGACCACCCGCCACGGCACGTTCTTCCAGATGTGCGGCAACTTCTCCTTCGGGGACTACTTCAAGGAAGGCGCCATCAAGTACGCCTGGGAGCTGCTCACCAGCTCCGTGGCGGACGGCGGCTACGGCCTGGAGCCCGAGAAGCTCTGGATCACCGTCTACCTCGACGACGACGAGGCCGAGACGATCTGGCGCGAGAAGATCGGCGTTCCCGCCGAGCGCATCCAGCGCCTGGGCAAGAAGGACAACTTCTGGTCCATGGGCGTCCCCGGCCCCTGCGGCCCCTGCTCCGAGATCAACTACGACCGCGGCCCCGAGTTCGGCGTCGAGGGCGGCCCGGCCGTCAACGACGAGCGGTACGTGGAGATCTGGAACCTGGTCTTCATGCAGTACGAGCGCGGCGCCGGCGAGGGCAAGGAGGACTTCCCGATCCTCGGCGACCTGCCCTCCAAGAACATCGACACCGGTCTCGGCCTCGAACGCCTGGCGATGATCCTCCAGGGCGTCCGGAACATGTACGAGACCGACACCCTGCGCGTGGTCATGGACAAGGCCACCGAGCTGACGGGCGTGCGCTACGGCGCCGCCCAGGACAGCGACGTGTCGATGCGCGTGGTCGCCGACCACATCCGCACCTCCGTCATGCTCATCGGCGACGGCGTCACCCCCGGCAACGAGGGCCGCGGCTACGTGCTGCGCCGCATCATGCGCCGCGCCATCCGCAACATGCGCCTCATGGGCGCCACCGGCCCGGTCGTCCAGGAGCTCATCGACGTCGTCATCGACACGATGGGGCAGCAGTACCCGGAGCTCATCACCGACCGCAAGCGCATCGAGACCGTCGCGCTCGCCGAAGAGGCCGCCTTCCTCAAGGCCCTCAAGGGCGGCACGAACATCCTCGACACCGCCGTGACCGAGACCAAGGCCGCCGGTGGCACGGTCCTCTCCGGCGACAAGGCGTTCCTGCTCCACGACACCTGGGGCTTCCCGATCGACCTCACCCTGGAGATGGCCGCCGAACAGGGCCTCTCCGTGGACGAGAGCGGCTTCCGCCGCCTGATGCAGGAGCAGCGCGACCGCGCCAAGGCCGACGCCAAGGCCAAGAAGACCGGTCACGCCGACGTCTCCGCCTACCGCGAGATCGCCGACGGCTCCGGCGCCACCGAGTTCACCGGCTACGCCACCAACCAGGGCGAGGCCACCATCGTCGGCCTCCTGGTCAACGGCGTCTCCGCGCCCGCCGCCTCCGAGGGCGACGAGGTCGAGGTCGTCCTCGACCGCACCCCCTTCTACGCCGAGGGCGGCGGCCAGCTCGCCGACCAGGGCCGCATCAAGCTCGACAGCGGCGCCGTCATCGAGGTCCGCGACGTCCAGCAGCCCGTCCCGGGCGTCTCCGTCCACAAGGGCTCCGTCCAGGTCGGCGAGGTCACGGTCGGCGCCTCCGCGTACGCCGCCATCGACGTCAGGCGCCGCCGGGCCATCGCCCGCGCCCACTCGGCGACCCACCTGACCCACCAGGCGCTGCGTGACGCCCTCGGCCCGACGGCCGCCCAGGCCGGCTCCGAGAACAGCCCCGGCCGCTTCCGCTTCGACTTCGGCTCGCCGAACGCCGTCCCCGGCACGGTGCTCACCGACGTGGAGCAGAAGATCAACGACGTGCTCTCCCGCGAGCTCGACGTCACCGCCGAGATCATGAGCATCGACGAGGCGAAGAAGCAGGGCGCCATCGCCGAGTTCGGCGAGAAGTACGGCGAGCGGGTCCGCGTCGTGACCATCGGCGACTTCTCCAAGGAGCTCTGCGGCGGTACGCACGTCGGCAACACCGCCCAGCTGGGTCTGGTGAAGCTGCTCGGCGAGTCCTCCATCGGCTCCGGCGTGCGCCGCGTCGAGGCCCTCGTCGGCGTGGACGCGTACAACTTCCTCGCCAAGGAGCACACGGTCGTCGCCCAGCTCCAGGAGCTGGTCAAGGGCCGTCCGGAGGAGCTGCCGGAGAAGATCGCCTCCATGCTCGGCAAGCTGAAGGACGCCGAGAAGGAGATCGAGAAGTTCCGCGCGGAGAAGGTGCTCCAGGCCGCCGCCGGCCTCGCCGAGAACGCCCAGGACATCCGCGGCGTCGCCCTCGTCGTCGGCCAGGTGCCGGACGGCACGGGCGCCGACGACCTGCGCAAGCTGGTCCTGGACGTCCGCGGACGCATCCCTGGCGACCGCCCGGCCGTCGTCGCGCTGTTCACCGTGGCGAACGACCGCCCGCTGACCGTCATCGCCACCAACGAGGCGGCCCGCGAGCGCGGCCTCAAGGCCGGCGACCTGGTCCGCACCGCCGCCAAGACCCTCGGCGGCGGCGGTGGCGGCAAGCCGGACGTGGCCCAGGGCGGCGGCCAGAACCCGGCCGCCGTGCCCGAGGCCATCGCCGCGGTCGAGCGCCTCGTCGTCGAGACGGCCTGACGATGAGCCTGCGCCGTGGCCGCCGGCTGGCCATCGATGTCGGAGACGCCCGGATCGGGGTCGCCTCGTGCGACCCCGACGGGGTGCTGGCCACGCCGGTGGAGACCGTCCCGGGCCGGGACGTCCCGGCCGCCCACCGGCGGCTGCGGCAGCTCGTCGAGGAGTACGAGCCCCTCGAAGTCGTCGTCGGCCTCCCCCGCTCGCTCAGCGGGCGGGAGGGGCCGGCCGCGGCCAAGGTGCGCGCCTTCGCGAACGAACTGGCCAAGGGCATCAAGCCGGTGGCGGTCCGTCTGGTGGACGAGCGGATGACCACGGTCACCGCCGCACAGGGACTGCGGGCCTCCGGGAAGAACGCGAAGAAGGGCAGGTCGGTGATCGACCAGGCCGCCGCTGTGGTCATCCTTCAGAACGCTCTTGAGACCGAACGGGTATCAGGTAATCCGCCTGGTGAGTGCGTCGAAGTGGTTGTCTGATCGCGATACGGTAACGTTCCGCGCGATGAGACGGCATTCGAACAGCCGTCGCCCACCACTCAAGAGGCGGAACCGGGTGCCGCGGCCGAGATGAGCCGAGGACCACGTCTCGCGGCTCTAGGGGACCGATGACTGACTATGGCCGGGGCCACGGCTCCGAACCGTGGAGCCCCCAGGACCCCCTCTACGGGGACCAGGGGTGGACCGCGCACCAGACGCAGCAGGAGCAGGTGCCCTACGGCGGTGACCCGCAGCAGCAGTACCAGCACCCTCTGGAGCCGCAGTACCCGGACCTGCAGTACCAGCAGCCGCAGTACCAGCAGGAATATCCCGCGCAGTACCCGCAGCAGCAGCACCCGCAGTACGCCGAGCAGCAGGTGTACGCGGCGCAGCACGCCCACGCCCAGCAGCAGCTCCAGCAGCAGCCGCTGTACGAGGGCCAGGGCTGGGACGGCGGCCACGAGCAGCAGTACATGGCCGCCGTCCAGACCGACCCCTACGCGGGCGCCGACCCGTACGCCCAGCAGTCCGCCGGGGCCTACCCCGGCGAGGCCCCCGACCTGTACGCGACGCCGGACGCCTTCCCTCCGCCGCAGCCCCCGGGCCGGCGCCACCTGGAACCGGAACCGTCCGAGGTGGACGAGGAGCCGGAGGAATCCCTGCTTCCGGCGGACGGCGGCGGGGACGACGCCGACGAGCCGGCGTCCGGCGGCCGCCGTGCGGGCCGCGGCAAGGGCGGCAAGGCCGGCAAGAAGAAGCAGAAGAAACGCAGCGGCGCGGCCTGCTTGATCGCCGCCGTGGTGATCGTCGGCATCGTCGGCGGTGGCGGCTACTACGGCTACGGCTACCTGAAGGACCGGTTCGGCGCGACCGAGGACTTCGCGGGCGAGGGCACGGACGAGACCGTGGACGTCGAGATCCCGAAGAACGCGGGCCTCGGCCAGATGGGCCGCATCCTCAAGGAAGCCGGCGTGGTCGCCAGCGCCCAGGCCTTCGTGGACGCCGCGAACGCCAACCCCAAGGGCAAGTCGATCCAGCCCGGCATCTACCCGCTGAAGAAGAAGATGTCGGGTACGGCCGCCGTCGCGCTGATGGTCGACCCCAGCAAGCTGGCCGTCATCACCGTGCCCGAGGGCGCGCGGAACTCCGCCGTCTACTCGATGATCGACAAGAAGCTCGGCAAGCCGGACGGCACCACCCGGGAGATCGCCCAGCGCGAGTCCAAGAACCTGGGCCTGCCGGCGTGGGCCGCCAGCAACCCGAAGGTCATGGACCCCCTTGAGGGCTTCCTGTACCCGATGCGGTACGACCTCAAGAAGGACAGCACCCCGGAGTCCCTGCTCAAGCAGATGGTCAAGAACGCGTCCGACAAGTACGCAGAGCTGGGCGTCGAGGGCAAGGCCAAGGAGCTCAACCTGGAGAACCCGCTCCAGGTGGTCACGGTCGCCAGCCTCGTCAACGCCGAGGGCAAGAACCACGACGACTTCCGCAAGATGGCCGAGGTGGTCTACAACCGCCTCAAGAAGACCAACGACGTCACGAACCAGAAGCTCCAGTTCGACTCGACGTACAACTACGTCAAGAACCAGAGCGAGATCAACTTCAACCTGAAGGAAGCCCAGGCCTTCGACCACCCGTACAACACGCACTTCGTCAAGGGCCTCCCGCCCGGCCCGATCAACAATCCCGGCATGGACGCGCTGACCGCTACGCTCAGCCCCGACCACGGCGGCTGGATGTTCTTCGTGTCGGTCGACGGCGACAAGACGACGTTCACCAAGACCTACGACGAACACCTCAAGCTCGTCGCCGAGTTCCAGGAACGTCAGGCGAAGAAGAAGAACGGCGGGTAGCAGGACATGTCACGGACACGGGCCGCGGTGCTGGGTTCTCCCATCGAGCACTCCCTCTCACCGGTGCTGCACCGGGCGGCCTACGAGGAGCTCGGCCTCGACGACTGGTCCTACGACCGGTTCGAGATCGACGAGGCCGCGCTCCCCGGGTTCGTGGCCGGACTCGGCCCCGAGTGGGCCGGGTTCTCCCTGACGATGCCGCTCAAGCGGGCGGTCATCCCGCTGCTCGACGAGATCAGCGACACCGCCGCATCGGTGGAGGCGGTCAACACCCTCGTCCTCACCGAGGACGGCCGGCGCGTCGGCGACAACACCGACATCCCCGGGATAGTCGCCGCCCTGCACGAGCGGGGCGTCGACAAGGTGCCCGCCGCCGCCGTTCTCGGGGCGGGGGCCACGGCCTCCTCGGCGCTGGCCGCCCTCGCGCGGATCTGCACCGGCGAGATCACCGCGTACGTCCGCTCGGCCGCCCGCGCCGACGAGATGCGCCGGTGGGGCGAGCGCCTCGGCGTCGAGGTCCGTACCGCCGACTGGTCGCGGGCCGCGGAGGCCCTGGCGGCCCCGCTGGTGATCGCCACCACCCCGGCGGGCGCCACCGACGAGCTGGCCTCCGCCGTGCCCGCGGACCCGGGCGCCCTCTTCGACGTCCTCTACGACCCCTGGCCCACCGCGCTGGCGGCCGCCTGGTCCGGCCGTGGCGGCAAGCTGCTCGGCGGCCTCGACCTGCTGGTCCACCAGGCCGTGCTCCAGGTCGAGCAGATGACCGGGCGGGCCCCGGGCCCCCTCGCGGCCATGCGGGCCGCCGGAGAACGGGCACTCGCCGCCCGTTAGCCTCCTGAGGGCGCTGCCCGGCAGTCTGCCGGCCCGGGCGAAGTGGATCATCGGCTCGCTCGTGGCCGCGATCGTCCTCTACGAGGGCTACCAGTGGTGGCGCCGGCGTGAGACGGCCGTCCGATAGCTGGACGGGAGAGCGGTGCAGCCGCCGGGACGTGGGAGGATTCGGGTACCGGCGGTCCCGGTCCGCGCTCCCCCAGCTACCGCTGGGAGGGGCCCCCAGGACTCGCCGCCGCAGTGGCAGGCGCGAGCATGAGGAGCATCGTTGAGCAGGTTGCGTTGGCTGACCGCAGGAGAGTCGCACGGACCGGCCCTGGTCGCGACGCTGGAGGGCCTTCCCGCCGGCGTCCCGGTCACCACCGAGCTGGTGGCCGACCACCTGGCCCGGCGCCGGCTCGGCTATGGACGCGGTGCCCGGATGAAGTTCGAGCAGGACGAGATCACCTTCCTCGGCGGCGTCCGCCACGGCCTGTCCCAGGGCGGCCCGGTCGCGGTCATGATCGGCAACACCGAGTGGCCCAAGTGGGAGACGGTCATGTCGGCCGACCCGGTCGACCCCTCGCTGCTCAAGGAGACCGGCCGTAACGCCCCCCTGACCCGTCCGCGCCCCGGCCACGCCGACCTCGCGGGCATGCAGAAGTACGGCTTCGACGAGGCCCGGCCGATCCTGGAGCGCGCCAGCGCCCGTGAGACCGCCGCCCGCGTCGCGCTCGGCGCCGTCGCCCGCTCCTTCATCAAGGAGGTCGCGGGCATCGAGATCGTCTCGCACGTGGTGGAACTGGCCTCGGCCAAGGCCCCCTACGGCGTCTACCCGACCCCCGCCGACGTCGACAAGCTCGACGCCGACCCGGTGCGCTGCCTCGACGCCGACGCGTCGAAGGCGATGGTCGCGGAGATCGACCAGGCCCACAAGGACGGCGACACCCTCGGCGGCGTCGTCGAGGTCCTCGCCTACGGCGTGCCCGTCGGCCTCGGCTCCCACGTCCACTGGGACCGCCGCCTCGACGCCCGCCTCGCCGCCGCGCTCATGGGCATCCAGGCCATCAAGGGCGTCGAGGTCGGCGACGGCTTCGAGCTGGCCCGCGTGCCCGGCTCCCAGGCGCACGACGAGATCGTCTCCACCCCCGAGGGCCTCAAGCGCACCTCCGGCCGCTCCGGCGGCACCGAGGGCGGCCTGACCACCGGTGAACTGCTGCGCGTCCGCGCCGCGATGAAGCCCATCGCGACCGTTCCGCGTGCCCTCGCCACCGTGGACGTCGCCACCGGCGAGGCGGCCGTGGCGCACCACCAGCGCTCCGACGTCTGCGCCGTGCCCGCCGCGGGCATCGTCGCCGAGGCCATGGTCGCGCTGGTCCTGGCCGACGCGGTCGTCGAGAAGTTCGGCGGCGACTCCGTCGGCGAGACCCGCCGCAACGTGCGGTCCTACCTCGACAACCTGCAGATCCGGTGACGGGCGGACCGCTCGTCGTCCTCGTCGGCCCCATGGGGTCCGGCAAGTCCACGGTGGGGGCGCTGCTCGCCGAACGGCTCGGCGTCTCCTACCGGGACACGGACGCGGACATCGTCGCGGCCCAGGGCCGCGAGATCTCCGACATCTTCGTCGACGAGGGCGAGCCGTACTTCCGTGAGCTGGAACGGCAGGCCGTCGCGGCCGCCGTCGCCGGGCACACGGGGGTCCTCGCCCTCGGCGGCGGCGCCGTCCTCGACGAGGGCACCCGCGCCCTGCTGCGCGGGCTGCCCGTCGCCTACCTGTCGATGGACGTCGAGGAGGCCGTGCGCCGCGTCGGCCTCGGCGCCGCCCGCCCGCTGCTGGCCGTCAACCCGCGCCGCCAGTGGCGCGAGCTGATGGACGCCCGGCGGCACCTGTACACCGAAGTCGCGCGCGTCGTGGTGGCCACGGACGAGCGCACCCCCCAAGAGGTCGCCCAGGCGGTCCTCGACGCTCTGGAGTTGAAGGACGTATGACAGACCAGGTGACGCGGATCCACGTCGGTGCCGCCGCCGGACACGACGCGTACGACGTGCTGGTCGGCCGGCAGCTGCTCGGCGAGCTGGGCGGCCTGATCGGCACCAAGGCCCAGCGGGTCGCCGTGATCCACCCCGAGGCCCTCGCCGAGACCGGCGAGGCGCTGCGCGCGGACCTGGCGGACCAGGGCTACGAGGCCGTCGCCATCCAGGTGCCCAACGCCGAGGAGGCCAAGACCGTCGAGGTGGCCGCCTACTGCTGGAAGGCCCTCGGCCAGTCCAACTTCACCCGCACCGACGTGATCGTCGGCGTGGGCGGCGGCGCGACCACCGACCTGGCGGGCTTCGTCGCGGCCAGCTGGCTGCGCGGGGTGCGCTGGATCGCGGTCCCGACCACCGTCCTGGGGATGGTGGACGCGGCCGTCGGCGGCAAGACCGGCATCAACACCGCCGAGGGCAAGAACCTCGTCGGCGCCTTCCACCCGCCCGCCGGCGTGCTGTGCGACCTCGCGGCCCTGGAGTCGCTGCCCGTCAACGACTACGTCAGCGGCCTCGCCGAGATCATCAAGGCCGGTTTCATCGCCGACCCGGTGATCCTCGACCTGATCGAGGCGGACCCGGCGGCGGCCCGTACGCCCGCCGGCCCGCACACGGCCGAGCTGATCTGCCGCTCCATCCAGGTCAAGGCGGACGTGGTCTCCAGCGACCTCAAGGAGTCCGGGCTGCGGGAGGTGCTCAACTACGGGCACACCCTCGCGCACGCCATCGAGAAGAACGAGCGCTACAAGTGGCGGCACGGCGCGGCCGTCTCCGTCGGCATGGTCTTCGCCGCCGAGCTGGGCCGCCTCGCGGGCCGCCTCGACGACGCGACCGCCGACCGCCACCGGGCCGTCCTCGCCTCCGTCGGCCTGCCGCTGACCTACCGCGGCGACCAGTGGCCCAAGCTGCTCCAGACCATGCAGGTCGACAAGAAGTCCCGCGGCAACCTGCTGCGCTTCATCGTCCTCGACGGCCTCGGCAAGCCCACCGTCCTGGAGGGCCCCGACCCGGCCCACCTGATCGCCGCGTACGGCGAGGTCTCGGCGTGAGCCGCCGGGTCCTGGTGCTGAACGGCCCGAACCTGGGCCGGCTCGGCTCCCGCGAGCCCGACGTCTACGGGGCCACCTCGTACGCCGGCCTGGTCGAGAGCTGCCGCACCCTCGGCGCCGAACTCGGCTTCGACGTCGAGGTCCGCGAGACCAACGACGAGGGGGAGCTCGTGCGCTGGCTGCACGAGGCGGCGGACGAGAAGCTCCCGGTCGTCATCAACCCGGGCGCCTTCACGCACTACTCGTACGCCATGCGGGACGCGGCCGCGCAGCGCACCGCGCCGCTGATCGAGGTGCACATCTCGAACCCGTACGCCCGGGAGGAATTTCGGCACACCTCGGTCATCGCGGCCGTGGCCACCGGTACCGTCGCCGGGTTCGGCCTGGGCTCCTACCGGCTGGCGCTGCGCGCGCTGGCCGAAGAGGTCACGGCCTGAGATAACGTTCTCGCATCAGTCGCCTGAACGAGACGGAGTGGCGCGGATGCAGCACGGAGTGGGGGGCTGGGGTCCACCGGGACAGCACCCGGCGGCGCCCCCGCCACCGCCGATACCCCCTGCGCAGGGCTGGCCGGCGGCCCCGGTGCCCGAGGCGACGGGGCACATCCCGCTGCCCCCCGTCGCGCCCGCGCCGCCCGCGCCCCCCACCGGGGGGACGGGCGGTGCCGTGCTCGCCGTCCTGCTCATCGGCCCGGCGGGCGCCGGCAAGACCACCGTGGCCCGGCACTGGGCGCAGACCCGCCCGGTGCCGACCGCGCACGTCAGCCTCGACGACGTCCGCGAATGGGTCCGCTCGGGCTTCGCGGACCCGCAGGCGGGCTGGAACGACCACTCCGAGGCCCAGTACCGCCTCGCCCGCCGCACCTGCGGCTTCGCCGCCCGCAACTTCCTGGCCAACGGGATCTCCTGCATCCTCGACGACGCCGTCTTCCCCGACCGGCCCGTGGTCGGGCTCGGCGGCTGGAAGCGCCACGTCGGACCCGCCCTGCTCCCGGTCGTGCTGCTCCCCGGCCTGGAGATCGTCCTGGACCGCAACGCCGCCCGCTCCGGCAACCGGCGGCTGTCCGACGAGGAGGTCGCCCGCATCCACGGCCGGATGGCCGGCTGGTACGGCTCCGGGCTGCCGATCATCGACAACTCCCACCTCGACGTGGAGGCCACCGCGCGCGCCCTGGACGAGGTCCTCGCGCGGGCCCTGGCGAGCCCTCCCCGCTGGTAGGCCCCGGAGGGACGGCGGGCTCCCGGCCCGTCCGGACGCGCTCACCGGGCCGGATGCGCGGGGCGCTCGTACGCTCGAAGACATGTCAGACGTGTACGCGGCCCGCAGGGGCCTGCTCCGCGAGCGCTGCGCCGCCGCGGGCAACTCCGCCGCCCTGATCACGCGTCCGGCGAACGTCCGCTACCTCGCCGGGGCGTCCCCGCTGGGCGCCGTGCTGCTGGTCGGGCCCGCCGACGACGAGCTGTTCTGCGCCGGCGCCCCCACCGGCGAGGCCGACGAGGGGCGGCTGGACGAGAAGCTGCCGCTCAGCCTGCTGAGCGGCCCGGGGGCCGATCCGGCCGTGGCGGCGGCCGACCGCGCCGCCGCCGTGCGGGCGGACTCCCTCGCCGTCGAGGAGCACCACCTCACCGTCGCCCGGCACCGCGCCGTGCGCTCCGTCGCGCCCCGGCTGCGGCTGGCCGACCTGGGGACCGCCGTGGAGCAGCAGCGGCTGGTCAAGGACGAGGAGGAGATCGCCTGCCTGCGCATCGCCGCCGAGATCGCCGACCAGGCCCTCGGCGAGCTGCTGGAGTCGATCCTCGTCGGGCGCACCGAACGCCACCTGGCCCTGGAGCTGGAGCGCCGGCTCGTCGACCACGGCGCGGACGGCCCCGCCTTCCCGACCTCCGTCGGCACCGGCCCGCACTCCGGCCGCTCCCGGCACCGGCCCTCGGACCGGCGGGTGGAGGAGGGCGACTTCCTGTCCGTCTGCCTCGGCGCGAACTACCGGGGCTACCGCTGCGAGATCGGCCGCACCTTCGTGATCGGCACCACTCCGGCCGACTGGCAGATCGAGCTGTACGACCTCGTCTTCGCCGCCCAGCGGGCCGGCCGGGAGGCGCTGCTGCCCGGCGCCGCGTACCGCGACGTCGACCACGCGGCACGGTCCGTACTGGACTCGGCGGGGTACGGCGAGGCCCTCGCCGGATGCACGGGACACGGGGTCGGCCTCGAAATCGACGAGGACCCGCAGCTTGCACCTACGGCAATGGGTAAACTGGACGCTTGCGTGCCGGTCACCGTCGAACCGGGGGTTCACCTCCCGGGCCGGGGAGGTGTCCGGATCGATGACACGCTCGTCGTGCGCCCCGAGGCGGACGGCGGTCCCGAGCTACTCACCATTACGACCAAGGAGCTGCTCGCACTGTAGTCCGCTGTGGCGGGCTGGGTGCGCCTCCCCGGTCTTCCAGTGCAGGAGATTCCGCAACCGTGGCTTCCACGAACGACCTCAAGAACGGCATGGTGCTCAAGCTCGACGGTGACCAGCTCTGGTCCGTCGTCGAGTTCCAGCACGTCAAGCCCGGCAAGGGCCCGGCCTTCGTGCGCACCAAGCTCAAGCACGTGCTCTCCGGCAAGGTCGTCGACAAGACCTTCAACGCCGGCACGAAGGTCGAGACCGCCACGATCGACCGCCGTGACATGCAGTTCTCGTACATGGACGGCGACTACTTCGTCTTCATGGACATGCAGACCTACGACCAGCTGATGGTCGACCGCAAGGCCGTCGGCGACGCCGCCAACTTCCTCATCGAGGGCTTCACCGCCTCGGTCGCCACGCACGAGGGCGAGGTGCTCTACGTCGAGCTCCCGGCCGCCGTCGAGCTGACCATCGAGCACACCGACCCGGGCGTCCAGGGCGACCGCTCCACCGGCGGCACCAAGCCCGCCAAGCTGGAGACCGGCCACGAGATCCAGGTCCCGCTCTTCGTCACCACCGGCGAGAAGATCAAGGTCGACACCCGCACCAGCGCTTACCTCGGCCGGGTGAACAGCTAACCGTGGCTGCCCGGAGCAACGCGCGCAAGCGCGCCTTCCAGATCCTCTTCGAGGCCGACCAGCGCGGCGTCCCCGTGCGCGAGGTCCTCGCGGACTGGATCCGGCACGCGAATGCGGACGTCCGGCAGCCGCCGGTCAACGCCTTCACGATGGACCTCGTCGAGGGCTATGCCGAGAAGGTGAACCGCATCGACGACCTGATCGTCACCTACGCCGTGGACTGGGAGCTCGACCGCATGCCGGTCGTGGACCGGAACATCCTGCGGCTGGGCGCCTACGAGCTGATCTGGGTCGACGAGACCCCGGACGCCGTGGCGATCGACGAGGCGGTGCAGCTGGCGAAGGAGTTCTCCACGGACGAATCGCCGGCCTTCGTCAACGGCCTGCTGGCCCGCTTCAAGGACCTCAAGCCGAGCCTGCGCCGCGGCGAGGACTGACGCGCGCACCGCGCACATACGGAAGGGCCCGCAACGTCCGCGTTGCGGGCCCTTCCG
>NZ_JBEZWL010000042.1:0-54224 GCF_040648015.1 Streptomyces sp. NPDC029216
ATGTGGTCTGTGCGCTCGGTCACGGCGAACCTCCTTGAAAAGGCACCGCTGGTCGGTTCCTGCGGCTCTGGAAGAAACCTAAAAGCTCAAGTTTGGTTGAGGTCAAGCGTCGACGTGGCCCTGCAAGTCCTGCCTGCAGAGCACCTGCAGGCCCTTCCCTGTCAATCGGAAGGCACAGCTCGCCAACTCGAGTGCTCATCCGTCAGCAGAAGCGTTGAGCACCTCAGGCATGGAGATCACGATCTACAGCTGGAGTCCTAGCACTCCAGCCGGACTTTGATGTTTTGCCTGGTCAACGGCTTGGGTGTGGGGAGTGTAACGGCGGAGCATGTGACTCACCTTGCTGCTGATCGTTCATATCGACATGGGGCGGGGTGATTTGACGGATGTTGAGTGGGAGCGGCTGCGGCCGTTCCTTCCGGTCAGCAACAGGCGTTGTGGACGGTGGTGGGATCACCGGCAGCACTTGGACCATCGCCCCGCTCAGCCCCCATCAGTCCAGGACGTTCACGGCCACGGTCCAGGCCCCGGCCGAACAGTGACGGCCACGGTCACCGTCACCACCGCCACGCCCGACGCCGGGCCCGTCGCCAGCTTCTTCACCGTGGACGACACGCCGCCCGGGCCACGGAGCTCGCGCAGCTGCTGCACACGTACGCGAACGCCTGGACATCGCCCGTCCGGTGACCGCCCTCACCGACGCGCTCACCACGGCCGGCGACGGGCCGCCTCGCGGACGCCCGCGCCGACTCGATCGGCCCGCAGGTCTGGGCAGGCTGGGACACGTGGCTGTCCCGACTGTGGGCGCCCGGCACCTGGCCGCAGTAACTTCCTGCGGGTGTACGAGCGGCGCATCCTCGACCACTACGTCGTCACGGCTCACCACCCGTCGGCCCTCTGACCGGCCGCAACCGAAGGTGGCCCAGCGGGCCACTCGAGTGCCGGGCCGTCCGGGGGACTTCGTGGCGTGTCGCCCGCCCCGTACTTGTACCTGCTCGCAGGATCTGTGGGCGTGCCGAAGCCTCCCGCACCACGCCGTCGCGGCCTCCTCTCCCTGGCCGCCACCGCCTCGCTGTCCCTCGCTTCCCTCCTCCTCCCCGCCGCCTCCTCCGCCACCGCCGCCGCGGCCTTCGTCGTGTCCAACGGCGGCTTCGAGACCGGTACCACGGTCGGCTGGACCCCGGCCGGCACGACCGCCGTGGTCGCGTCCGGCGCGCACAGCGGTACGTACGCCGCCCGCGTCGGCGGGACCGCCCCCACCACCGGGGACTCCTCGCTCGCCCAGACCTTCAACGCCCTCTCCGGGGAGGAGCAGCTGTCGTTCTGGTACAACGTCAGCTGCCCCGACACCCTGACCTACGACTGGGCGACGGCCACGCTCCGCGACAACACGACCGGCGTCACCACCACCGTCCTGCCCCGGACCTGCACCACCGGCCAGGGCTGGCAGCAGGTCACCACCCCCGTCACACCCGGCCACTCGTACACGCTCAGGCTGATCAGCCACGACGACAACTACCCCGGCGACCCGACGTACACCCTCTACGACGACGTGCAGCTCACCGCGCCGCCGGCCGTCCCCACGCTGACGCAGATCGACACCGACCCCTTCACCAACACCGGCAGCCAGCACGCCACCGTGGTGGAACCCGACACCTTTGCCTTCGGCAACACCGTGCTCGCCGTCGCGCAGAACGGCCGTTTCTTCAGCGGAGGCGCGTCCGGCCTCGGGTTCGCCCGGTCCGGCGACGGCGGGACGACGTGGACGCGCGGCACCCTGCCGGGCATCACCGTCTACCAGGGCGGCGCCTTCTCCCGTGTCTCGGACCCATCGGTGGCGTACGACGCACGGCACGGCACCTGGCTGGTCGCCGGACTGGCCCTCAACTCGACCTCCGGCGGGGTCACCGGCGCCGGCGTCACCGTGAGCCGCTCCACGACGGGCGGCTCGAGCTGGGCCAACCCCGTCCGGGCGGTGGGCTTCAACGGGCCCAACTACGACAAGTCGTGGATCGTCTGCGACAACACCACCACCAGCCCGTTCTACGGCCGCTGCTACATCGAGTCCGACCAGACCTCCAACGGCAACCGGATCGTGCTCAGCACCTCGACCGACGGCGGACTGACCTGGTCGGCACCGGTCGCCCCGGCCGGCGCCCCGAGCGGGCTCGGCGGCCAGCCGCTGGTCCGGCCGAACGGCACCGTCGTCGTGCCGTACTCGGCCAACGGCAACGCGATCCGCGCCTTCACCTCCACCAACGGCGGCGCGTCCTGGAACAGCACCGTTCCGGTGGCCTCCGTCAGCGCGCACACCGTCGCAGGTGGCCTGCGGGCCCCGCGGGGGCTGGCCTCCGCGGAGATCGACGCGGCCGGGCGGATCTTCGTCGCCTGGCACGACTGCCGGTTCCGCGTGAACTGCTCGGCCAACGACATCGTGTACGCCACCTCGGCCGACGGCACGACCTGGTCGGCCGTGAGCCGGATCCCCATCGACGGCACCGGCAGCGGCGTCGACCACTTCCTGCCCGGCCTGGGCATCGACCGCACCACCTCCGGGGCCACCACCAGGATCGGCCTGCACTACTACTTCTACCCGTCCGCCAACTGCACCTCGACCACGTGCCGGCTCCAGGTGGGCTACATCTCCTCCGCGACGGGCGGCAGCTCCTGGAGCACCGCGCGGGCGCTGTCAGGGCCGTTCCCGCTGTCGCAAATCGCCAACACCAACCAGGGGCGGATGGTGGGCGACTACATCTCCACCTCCGTGGTCGGCGGCCGCGCCATCGGCGCCTTCGCCGTCGGCCGGGCCCCGGCCGGCGCCCAGGCCTTCGACGAGGCGCTGTACACGGGGGGTCCGCTGGCCATCGGCAGCATGACGTGACGGCGGCAGCCCGGATGACCTGGTGACACGGCAAGGGCCGCTTCCTCGCGTACGAGGGAGCGGCCCTTCTGCCATGCGGTCGGCGCACTATGCGGTCGGTCCGCTGTGCGATCGGCGCACCATGCGGTCGGCCCGCTGTGCGATCGGCGGCACCCGGTGGAGATCGCCACAGTGACCGGGCCATCATCGGAGTCGGCGCCATCACGCCGGGAGCCTGATGAACGGTCGGCCCGTCAGAGCTGCTCGCGGATCAGGTCCTCCAGCGAGCCCTCGGGGACGGAGCCGTCCGGGGTGAGCTTGTCGACGGCCTGGGGCAGGGCCTGTGGTCTGCCTTTCCTCGGTACACGCCTGTCGGACTCATTCGGTCAGTACGGCCGGCACCGATATCCGTCGCGCACATAGGAACGGCGAAGCCATCACAGCCGGCCACCCCCGGTGCTGGCCCACCGAGCAGCCGCTCGCCTCCCGGCAGCGATCAGGGTGGTCGCATCAGCAGCCCCCCGCTCACACGTCCGAGATGAAACCGAGAACGGGCTCGGTGTGCGCTGATTCCTTGACATCGCCGGGCTACCGCTGGGGCGATCAGGTGACTTGGACGTTCGCCCCGTAGCCGGCTGCACTCCGAGGCGTTTTCCGTTCGGCATTCCCGGATCAAATCCGCGGCGCCTCCTCCATGAGCAGCGCAGCGGATATGCACAGAGCAGGAGAACACCATGGGTAGTCAAGGGTTGAAGCGAAGGATGTCCTCCCTTCTCACCCTCGCGGGGCTCGGCATCGCGCTGCCGTTCGCTGTCGGCATCACCCCCGCCTACGCGCAGGGGCCAGACCTGGAGGTCACCAAGACCCACGAGGCCACCTTCCCCCGCGGGGGGAGCGGCGTGTACACCATCACAGTGACCAACACCGGCACGGAGGCGTACAACGGCCAAGTAACCCTCTCCGAGACCCTGCCCACCGGACTCCTCGCGGAAAGCGTTTCTGCTCCCGCCGGATGGTCTTGCCAGATCGAACCGAACTCCACGTATTTCGAGTGCGTGAATTCGGGTCCGATCCTTCCGGACTCCACGCACACCTTCCTCCTCCGCGTCGATGTGCTCACTGACTCGCCGTGCTCGGTCACCAACAGGGTGGGACTCTTCGACGCCGACACAAACCAGATCGGTGGGGCCGAGGACCCCACCACCATTACCGGCGGCGAATGCCCACCCGGTCAGAACCCGCTCTTGTCCATCAGCAAGTCGCACACCGGCACCGTCACCCAGGGCGGGACGGGGACCTACACGATCTCTGTTTCCAACGCCGCTAACGCACAGCCGACCACCGGCACGGTCACCGTCACGGACACGATGCCCACCGGCGTCACCCCCACTGCTGCGTCCGGAACCGGCTGGAACTGCAGCATCTCCGGGCAGACGGTGACCTGCACCCGCAGCGACGCGCTGGCACCAGGCGCGAGCTACCCCACGATCACCGTCACCGCCAACGTGACTGCCAGCGTCGCTTGTACGTTCTCCAACACGGCCAGCGTCTCCGGCGGCGGCAGCGCCTCAACTGACGACTCCGACGAGACCACCGTCACCGGCGGCACCTGCACCCCCGCCCAGAACTCCGCCCTGTCCGTCAACAAGTCCCACACGAACAACTTCACCCAGGGCGGGACCGGCACCTACGCGATCGATGTAGCCAACGCCGCCAACGCCGGACCGACCACCGGCACGGTCACCGTCACGGACACACTGCCCGCCGGCGTCACCCCCACCGCTGCGTCCGGAACCGGCTGGAACTGCGGCATCTCCGGGCAGACGGTGACCTGCACGCGCACCGACGCGCTGGCGGCAGGTGCCAGCTACCCCACCATCACCGTCACCACCAACGTCACCACCAGCGCGCCCTGCACCTTCACCAACACCGCCAGCGTCTCGGGCGGTGGCAGCCCCAACGCCTCAGACAACGACCCGACCACCGTCACCGGCGGAACTTGTAGCGGGGGCAACGGAGGGAACGGCGGCAACGGGGGCGGCGGATCGATCCTCCCCATCAACCTCAACGGCGTGTTCACGATGTTCAACAACATCAGCACCAACAACAACATCAACAGCCCTGGTGGCACCAACACCACCAACCAGAACTTCACGAAGACGACCAACTGAAACCAACATCCCGTCAGGGCCGCCCGATGGAGGTGGCCCTGACGCGTGGCCGCTCCAGGACTCACCCCACACCGGACGATCGCTTGGGACGCGGGCCGAAACGGTGCGGGGCGACGCTCGATGCCTGATGGAGCAACCCGCGCGATGGAGACCATGAGCGCTGTGTGACCCACCAGAACGGGAGACCCCCGTGTTCCGGGGAACAGCTACCGCGACCCGCGCAGCACCGAGGAACTCGCGTAGTCGGCCATCGGTTGGGTCGCAGCCGTCGATGGCCGGTCAGACGACCACCGAGCCCGCCATCACTCGCCGAAGGTGGGCCAGACCGGGCAACCGCACACAGGCGCTCATGACGGTGGTGGCGGCAATCGCCGGGGCGCTGCTCCCCGGCCCAGCCGCACCGCGGGGCCTGATCCGCACCGTCCATGGCGCGCACACCACCTTCGCCCCTGCCCCCCATGGCCGCACACCGGTCACTGGCCGGGCAGTGGCAACCGCGCCCGGCCATGCCGTCGACCCTCGAACTCGGTCGCTGAGGGCGGTTGTGCGAGCCACCCTGCCCCACGATCCCCGGGCGTTCACCCAAGGTCTGGAGTTCCGCGGCGCCACCCTCTACGAGAGCACGGGGCTGGTCGGCCGGTCCTCCCTTCGTGCCGGGCCGCCGGGCAATCGGCCCACCCGGCAGGTCGAACTGCAGCCGCCCTTGTTCGGCGAGGGCATCACATTCTCGGGTGCCAGGCTATGGCAGCTCACCTGGCGTAACGGCATCGCCATCGAGCGCGACCCCAGCACCCTCGAGGAACGCCGCCGAGTCAGCTACCGGGGCGAAGGCTGGGGCCTGTGCCACCAGCACATCGCCGGGCGGGAACGGCTGGTGATGAGCGACGGAACAGACCGACTCACCTTCCGCGACCCCCACACCTTCACGGCGACAGGCGGCATCAACGTGCGCAAGGACGACACCCCCGCTGCACGCCTCAACGAACTGGAATGCGCTCCCGATGGTTCCATTTACGCCAACGTGTACGGGACGGACACGATCCTGCGCATCGACCCGCACACCGGCGCCGTCACCGCGCACATCGACGCATCCGGACTCCTGACCGCCTCCGAAGGCCGCCGCGCCGGCCAACTGAACGGGATCGCCGCCGTACCGGGAACCGACAAATTTCTGATCACCGGCAAACTCTGGCCCCGCATGTTCCAAGTCAACTTCGTACCCAGATGAGCCGTCCCAGCTGCTTGCCCGATCGCTGACTGGGACTCGGGCTCCGACCTTCCATCAACTCTCGATGAAGTTCTGAGGTGCAGTTAACAAGCCACCGCTGTTCCGGATACGCCACAACGGCCTTGGCCGACCCCCAGCCGATGTCGTCGGCCCGCGGGCAAGGCGGAGAATGCGGGCAGGTCGGAGACGGGGACGGTTCCACAAGATTCCTTCTGGTCAGGCCGCCCAAGCCAGAGCGGCAGCCTGCTTGGAAGCCGCCCGCGCAGTACCGGGAAGGGGCACGGCCTACGCGGGCGGCGGCTTCAACACGGTGGACGGTCGCGCTGTCCACCGAGGCAGGGTGCCGCTCAACCGTGGAGCGGCGGCAGCGGCGGCCAGTCCGGCTTTCCTCCGCCAGCGACAGCCAGCGCCTTGCGCAGCAAGCTCGGTCCGACGAGACGGTTCCGATCCCAGGGCCGGACCCAGAAGGGCTCGGGCGGGGCAGACCGACCGATCGGCGGCATGACCACCCGGCCCCTTGCCACGCAGCGGCCGAACTCGCCTTCCCACCGTGACGCTGTGCCGGGAGGAACGAGCCAGTACCGAAACGGCCGGCCGGGGTCGTCGACGACCGGGCCGCACCCGCCCTGCCAGGTATCCATGAGCGTGAGCGCCAGATCGGAGCGTCGCCCGCGAGGCGTGACCACAACCTCGAAGGTCAGGGGCCGAGCCGGAGCTCTACTTCGCCGCTGGCCTCGTGGTGCAGGAACCGGCGGACAGCAGCGGCCAGTTCATCGGTGTCAGAAGCCGGTGAGCAAGGAGGGACGGCTAACACCTCGGCGGGCAGGGTCATGCCGCTGCCCGCAGCCCGGCCGAAGCCAGAAGGCACCAGGCGGTGCCATCGATCGACAGGCCCCTGTACCCGCGGTGCACACGAGCGAGGTGATCGACGAGGAACAGACCCCGCCTGCCCTGGTCGTCCGGCTCCACCATCGGGTACACGGATACATACGGGCCGCCGCCGGCCACCGCCACCGTGAACGTGCGGTATCCAGCGATCAGCTGTAAACGAATAACCCTGCTGGCGCCGTACTGGAGTTCGATGGTGAAGAGTTCGCTCGCGATCAGCTCGGCCGCGTCCACCACGTCGTCCTCAACCCCCCAGCGACGCAGGCATGACGCCCTGTCCCTGCTTCTCGCCGACAATGGCAGGGAGGAACCACTGCTGTCGTTCACAGACCCCGTCGACAAGCGTTCCTGCTTCTGACCTACGCAGCCAAACCCGTGCTGCGCGGCGACCTTGAGGAGGTCCTCGAGCAGGTAGGGGGCGGCGGCGAGCTGCTTGTCGGTGAGCGGGGCGCCGTGCCGGTGGACGGCGGCGACACGCTCCGGGGGTGTGCGGGAGTCGGGCACGGTGGTCCCCTTCACAGGCTGGGCAGCCCAGGGGCCCGGTTGCGTCGTCGTGCTCCTGGTCGTGTTGCTCGTCGCGGGTGACGTCCGGGTACAGCTCCCGAAGGGCGGCCCGGTGGTGCTGCCCCCGGCAACGCCGGGCACCGGGCCCCACCCAGGCACGCCATATCGGCTTGGGCCACCCGCACCCTAGCCTCATCCCCCCCCCCCGCCTTAGACGGGCAGGGGTCATCAGCCGAAGCCAGGATGATTGCAGCAATACAAAAACCGCGCAGCGCGACTCGCTTGGTCGCACTGCGCGGCTTCAGGTCATGGGGACTCAGGCAAGATGGGATCTCGTCACTCGGCCTCTGAGGGGCCGAGCTGCTCTGCGAACACCTGGTACGCCTGCTCGTCGTAGAGGACGAACCTGACCTCCTCGACGCTGGTCTCGGCGCCCCGCACGGCCTCTACGGCGATGCGAGCGGCATCTTCCATGGGCCATCCGTAGGCCCCGGTCGAGATCGCCGGGAAGGCGACTGTCCGTGCCCCCAGCTCGTCGGCAACCCTCAGTGACTCGCGGTAGCAGGATGCCAGCAGCGACGGATCGCTCCCGGAAACCTGATACACCGGGCCGACGGTGTGGATGACGTGCTCCGCGGGGAGCCGGCCGGCCGTGGTGGCGACCGCCCGGCCGGTGGGCAGGCCCTTGCCGTAGTGGGAGCGGCGCAGGTCCTCGCAGGCGGCGAGGATCTCGGGGCCGCCGCGCCGGTGGATGGCGCCGTCCACTCCGCCGCCGCCGAGCAGCGAGGAGTTGGCGGCGTTGACGACGGCGTCCGCCTTCTCGGCGGTGATGTCGCCCTGGACGAGGGTGATGCGGACCATCAGCGTGCCTTTCGCAGGTGGCGCCAGACCGCCTTGGCGGCGTTGTGGCCGGACATGCCGTGCACACCGGGGCCGGGCGGGGTCGCCGAGGAGCAGAGGAAGACCGCCGGGTGGGCGGTGGTGTACGGGGAGAGGGTGACCTTGGGCCGCAGCAGCAGCTGGAGTCCGGCGGCGGAGCCGCAGGCGATGTCCCCGCCGATGTAGTTGGGGTTGCGGGCCGCGAGCTGCGGCGGGCCGGCGGTGGCGCGGGCGAGCACCAGGTCGCGGAAGCCGGGGGCGAAGCGTTCCAGTTGCCGTTCCACGGCTTCGGTGAGGTCGCCTTCCCAGCCCGCCGGGACGTGCCCGTACGCCCAGAAGACGTGCTTGCCCTCGGGCGCCCGGCCGGGGTCGACCAGGCTGGGCTGGGCGGTGATGAGGAAGGGGTTGCGGGGGGCGCGGCCCCCCGTGGCCAGTTGCAGGGCGGCGTCGATGTCGCGGCTGCCGGGGCCGATGTGGACGGTGCCGGCCCGGCGGGGGGCCTCGGCGGTCCAGGGCACGGGCCCGTCCAGCGCGTAGTCGAGCTTGAAGGCGGCGGCCCCGTACCGGTAGCCGTCGTACGCCCGGCCCAGGCGGGCGATGCGGGCCAGCGCGGTCGGGGAGGTGTCGAAGACGTACGCGCGGGCCGGCGGCAGGTCGTCGAGCCGCTTGACCTCGAATCCGGTGTGGACGGCCCCGCCGAGGTCCGCCAGGTAGGCGGCGAGCGCGTCGGAGAGGGACTGCGAGCCACCGCGCGGCATGGGCCAGCCGCCCGCGTGCGCGGCGAGCGCGAAGACCAGGCCGACGGCGCCGGTGGCGATCCCGCTCAGCGGGGCCATGACGTGTGCGACGAGCCCGGCGAACAGGGCCCGCGCGCGGTCGTCGCGGAAGCGGCGCAGCAGCCAGGTGGAGGGCGGCAGGCCGGTGAGGCCGAAGCGGGCGAGGAGCAGCGGGTCCCGGGGCAGGGCGGTGTTCGGCAGGGACATGAAGTCCCGGGCGAGGGTGTCCCACTGGCCGAGGAACGGCGCCACCAGCCGCCGGTACGCGCCCGCGTCCCGGGGGCCGAGGGAGGCCGCCGTCTCCGCGACGGAGCGGGAGAGCACGGCGGCCGTGCCGTCGTCGAAGGGGTGCGCCATGGGCAGCGGGGCGTGCAGCCACTCCAGCCCGTACCGGCCCAGCGGCATCGTCTTGAACACCGGGGAGCCGACGCCCAGCGGGTGCACCGCCGAGCAGGGGTCGTGCAGGAAGCCGGGGAGGGTGAGCTCCTCGGTGCGGGCCCCGCCACCGACCGACCCGGCGGCCTCGAAGACGGCCACCGAGTGGCCCCGGCGGGCCAGTTCGACCGCGGCCGTCAGGCCGTTGGGCCCCGCCCCCACCACGACTGCGTCGAGAATCGACGGCACTGACAACTCCTTCGTCCGGCGGCGGCCACTGCCCCCAGCTTATTGCGCCCGTCCACGCCCGCCGTCAGGCGTCGCCGCGCAGCAGTTCGCGGACGCGGACCGCGGTGGCCTCGTCGCGGCCCACCGCGAAGGGCAGCGCGTTGTCCCGGTCGACCCGGAAGGGGACCCGGTCCACGGTGCTCTGCGCGCCGCCCGCCTCGCCGACCAGCAGCAGCCCGGCCGCGTGGTCCCAGGCCGAGGGCCAGGTGAAGGCCAGGGCGTCCATCTCCCCGCGCGCCACCCGCAGGTACTCCAGGCCCGCCGATCCGCAGGGCCGGGCCGCCACGCCGGGCACGTCCAGGCGGGCCAGGTGGGCGCGGTCCTCCTCGGAGGTGTACAGCGGGTGGGCGGTGGCCACGCGCAGGTCGGCGCCGGGCTCCGGCGAACCGCTGTGGATCCGCTCGCCGTTGACGTAGGCGCCCTGGCCGCGCACGGCGGTGGCCAGGACCTCCAGGGCCGGGGCGTAGGTCCAGGAGGCGAGGATCTCGCCGCGGTGGGCCAGCGCCACGAGGGTGCAGAAGTGCGGGTCGCCCTCCACGAACTGCCGGGTGCCGTCGACGGGGTCGACGATCCACACCGGCGCGTCGGCGCGCAGCGCCCCGTACACAGTGGGGTCGTCGTGCACCGCCTCCTCGCCGACCACGGCCGAGCCCGGCAGGAGCCGCGTCAGGTCGGCCGTCAGGTGCTGCTCGGCCAGCCGGTCGGCAGCTGTGACCAGGTCGTGCGGGCCGCTCTTCTGGTCCACCTCGTCGTCGGCGAGCTGCCGGAATCTCGGCATGATCTCGGCCGCCGCCGCCTTCCGGATCGCTTCTTCGACGGCGGACAGACCATGGGCGAGGAATTCATCGATCATGCCCCCATCACATCACGCCCGGCCGTCGGGCCCCACCGACGGTCTCCGGCGTCCGGCCGGACACCGGGTGACGTCGAGGTGAACCCGGCCGGCCGTGCCCGGGGCAGTGCGGGGCCGCCTGCTCCGGCAGGACACCTCACGGAGGCGGGGCTAGCCTGAAATGGGGGTCGTCCGTGCGTGGAGAAAGGCGGCGGGCTCATGAGGGGACGTGCCAGGAGCGCCGTGGCAGTGGCCACGATGGTGGTACTCGCGACCGGCAGCGGCGGGGTGGCGTTCGCCGACGACCTGTCGGCCAAGGAGATCTACGAACGCGCCGCGCCGGCGACGGTGCACATCATCGGAACGTTGGGGTCGGGTACCGGGTTCATCTACGACGCCGCGAAGGGGCTCATCGTCACCAACGCCCACGTGGTGCTGGACGAGCCCTCCCTGCGGGTCGGCGTCGAGGACCGGGCCCCCGTGGCCGCCCGCCTGCTGGGGATCGACCCGTGCGAGGACCTTGCCGTGCTGACCTTTTCCAATCCCCAACCGGATCTGAAGGCGCTCAAGTTCGCCGACAGCAAGAAGGTCTCGTTCGCCGACAACGTCACCGCGCTCGGCTACCCCGAGTCGATCGAGGCACAGGGCTCGCAGAAGCCGGTGTTCACCACCGGAGCGGTGCAGAACCCGGACGTCAAGGACTCCGCGCCCGACCCGAACATGCCGCGCTACCCCGAGACCATCCAGCACTCCGCCACCATCAACCCCGGCAATTCCGGCGGCCCGCTGCTCAACGGGCAGGCCGAGGTGGTCGGCATCAACACCCTCTCCCTCACCGGTGGGGGCGTGCAGGGGCAGTACTACGCCATCAGCAGCGACCACGTCCGGCCCCTGCTGGACCAGTTGGCCGCCGGCGACGTGAAGAACGACCCCGGATGGGAGCTGGTGTCCCTGCAGGACCCGGAGCTGGCCGACTACTTCGCCAAGGAGGACGCCCCCAAGGTCGCGGCCACCCAGAAGCAGTTCAAGGACCAGGACGGCATGGTGGTCACCTATGCGCGGACCAACTCCCCCGCCGCCAAGGCGAAACTGGAACCGGGTGACGTGATCACCGGCCTGAAGGACACCGCCGTCACCTCCTACGCGGATGTCTGCGACGTCCTCCAGTCCGCCGCGCCCGGCGAGACGGTGCCTGTGACCGGCGCGTACTCCCCCATCACCGCCAACGGCAAGGACATCAAGGCGGGCGAGGCCTGGACCACCGACCTGGTCGTGGCCAAGGGCAGGTGACGACGGCGAAGGGGCGCGGCGGCGCCGCCGCTCCGCTACCGGGCGGCGTCCTCCGGGAGGAGGATGCGGAGGTCGTCCAGGGTCGCTTCGCGGCCGGTGCGTTCGAGGGCGGCGATGCGGCGGGCATGGGCGCTCTTGACCTCGTCGAAGAGTTTCCTGACCTCGCGGGCGTTGCCTTGGGCGAACCTCTCGGGGTCGGCGGCGATCTGGGCGCGGACCGCCCGGAGGGTGGCGTCCGGGGTCTCGAAGCCGGACCGCTCCGCGTGCTGGGCCAGGATGGTGAGCAGTTCCTCAGGGCGGTAGGCGGGGAAGCCGACGGTGGCCGAGAAGCGGGAGGCCAGGCCGGGGTTGGCGTCGAGGAAGGCCGTCATCTCGTCGGTGTAGCCGGCGGCGATCACGACGACCTCCTCCCGGTGGTCCTCCATCAGCTTCACCAGGGTGTCGATCGCCTCCTGCCCGAAGTCGGATCCGGTACCGGCCGGACGGGACAGGGTGTACGCCTCGTCGATGAACAGGACGCCACCGCGGGCCCGTTCGAACTGCTCGGCGGTCCGGAGGGCGGTGCTCCCGACCCACTGGCCGACCAGGTCGGCGCGGGACACCTCGACCACCTGGCCACGGGCCAGGACGCCGAGAGCGGCGAGCAGGGAGCCGTACAGGCGGGCGACCGTGGTCTTGCCGGTGCCGGGCGGGCCGGAGAAGACCAGGTGGCTCGGCATCGGGTCGGCGGGGAGGCCGGCCTGCCGGCGTCGCCGGGTGGTGACGATCAGGTCGGTCAGGTCGCGGATCTCCGCCTTGATGTCGTCCAGCCCGACCATGGCCGAGAGCTCGCCGAGGATCGTGTCCAGTTGCCCGGCGTCCCGGGCCTCCGCGAACCGTGCGCCCAGCCCGCGGTCGACGACTCCGTCCAGGTCGTCGGGCAGGAGCAGGACCAGTTCCTCGGATGACGGGGTGTCCTCGCGGTCGGCCAGCCTGAGCGCCTGCTGTTCGAGGGCGGCCTCGAAGATGCGCCGGGCCTCCCGTCCGTTGCCGAAGGTCTCGGTGCGCCGGGCCTGCCGGAAGTGGGCCGCCAGCGCGGCCCGGGTGGGTTCGGCGAGCAGGAAGCCGTACTGGCCGGCCAGTCCTTCGAAGATGCCGACCAGCTCGTCCGGGCTGTAGTCCTCGAACTCGATGGTGCGGGAGATCCTCGACTGCAGGCCCGGGTTGGCGGACAGGAACTCGCGCATTTCGGCCGAGTAGCCCGCGAAGACGACGACGACCTCCTCCCGGTGGTCTTCCAGCAGCTTGACCAGCGTGTCGATGGCCTCCTGGCCGAAGTCGGTTCCGGTGCCGAACCGGCGGGAGAGGGTGTAGGCCTCGTCGATGAACAGCACTCCGCCGCGGGCCCTGTTGAAGACAGCGGTGGTCATCGCGGTCGTCTCGCCGAGGTGTGACCCGACCAGATCGGCGCGGGAGACCTCGGTGAAGTGACCGCCGCTGACCACGCCCAGCGCGCCCAGCAGCCGGCCGTAGACCCGGGCGACGGTGGTCTTGCCGGTACCGGGAGAGCCCGAGAACACCATGTGCCGGCCGATCACGGGCCCTTCGGGCAGCCCCGCCGCCCGGCGCTGTTCGGCGACCCGCAGGAATTTGACCAGCTTCCGGATCTCGTCCTTGACCTCCCGCAGCCCGACCATGGCGTCCAGCTCGGCGAGGAGTCCCTCCACCGCCTCGGCCGTCACGGGCGTCCGCGTCCCGGCGGGCTCGGTCCGGGCGGGCGCCGCCGCCGACGGTGCCGAGGCCTGCGCCGGCGCGGCCGTCGGCACGGGCGGGACGTCGAGGCGGTCCTCGGCCTTGTTGCCCTCCGCCACCAGCTCCCGGATCTCGACATAGGAGCCCTGTGCGGTGACGATCCCGGGGCCGTCGGTATCGGTGACCTTGCAGCCCTGGAGCACCACCCGCGCCCCGGCGTCGACAGCGATGCCGACCCGGCCGCTGCGTGCCACCAGGGTTCCCTCCATGATCAGGGAGCCGTCGGCCGTGACACCCGCTCCGACGTCGGACTCCGAGACGGATCCCCTGACCACGGCGGCCTTGCCCCCGTCTCCGGCCAGGATCCCGTGTGCGCCGGCCCGCACGACCTCGCAGTCGGTGAGGGTGGCGGTCGACCCCTCGTCCGCCGAGGCCCCGTGGCGCGTGGCGTCCCTGACGGTCATCCGGGCGGCGGTCAGTGCGCCGGAGGTCGTGCACCAGACGCCGTCGACCGCCGCGTCCGCGATGAGGAGGCCGTGGACATCGGCCTGCCCGCTGTCGCGGACCACCAGGCCGCACAGGGTGGAACCGTGGATCTCGCTGGCCCGGATGGCGGCCTGCGCATGGTCCCGGACCAGGATCCCCGCCTCTCCGGCCTCCTCGACCCGGCACTGTTCGATCAGCGCGTTCACTCCCGAGGCCACGAGGATGCCGTGTTCCGCCGCACCCGTCACCCGGGTGTCGCGGACGCTCACCCGGCTGCCGTCCCGCAGCGCGATGCCGCAGAGGGCGGAGCCGATCACCTCGCTCCCCTCGATGAGGCCGGCGGCGTCGGAGTAGACGACGGCCCCCTCCCGCACGGTGCTGCGCTGCAGGAAGAGCTCGGACCCGCCCCAGGCGCTGACGGCGTTGCCGGACTTGGCGAGGAACTCGCAGTCCTCCACGACCGCCGTGCCACCCCTCACACCCAGCGCCCGCCCGGTCTCGTGCCAGTTGCGCAGGACCAGGCCGCGCAGCGTCATATGGCCTTCCACCTGGAAGTTGTACGCGGCGGCCCCGTCGATGACGACCGATCCCCGCCCGCCGAGCGCGGTGAGGACGACCGTGCCCCAACAGCGCAGCCCCTCGGTCCGGTAGTGACCCGGCGCAACGTCGATCAGGACCGGCCCGGGCGGCCTGGGGACCTCGAGCGCATCGAAGATCGTACGCAGCCCCCTCGGATCCGTCTGCGACACCAGCAACCTGAACATCAGCCCCCCGTTCACCGCGACGTCCCGCGCTCCTGATCGTATGTCAGGAAGCGCAGCCGTTGCGCCTATGCCGAGCACGGCCGCATGACGGTGGCGGAGCGGCCGGACGTAGACGGCGAACTGGTCGGCGCCCAGGTCGCGCAGGGCCCGGAGCTTGTCGATGTGGGCCTCGGCCGGGCCGAGCAGGCAGAAGCGGTCAACGATCTCGCCGGGGACGAAGTCGGTGGACGGGTTGTCGGCGCGGGCGGCGGTCTCGTCGGCATCAGCGACGCACTCTCCGGTGCCCGAGGCTTCGACGTGGACTCGGCCGGCCGTGTCACGGCCGTTCATGCGCGCGGCTGGACGGAGCAGTACGCCTACGACGACGCCGGCAACCAGACGCACGCCTCGTGGCCAGCGACGCATCCAGACCAGTCCGCGACGGGCGCACGCGTATACGAGGACACTCGGATCGCCAGCGCGGGTGCCGTCCGCTACGAAGACGACTACCAGGTCCGGATCGTCCTGCGCCAGAAGATCCGGCTCTTCCGAAAGCCCGACACCTGGCGCTACGAGTGGGACGCGGAGGACCGTCTCACCGCGGTGACGACACCCGACGGCACAGTCTGGCAGTACACGTATGATCCCCTGGGCCGACGGATGTCCGAGCAGTCCCCTTTCGAAACGGTCCACTTCACCTGGGACGGCACGACCCGAACGTGGTCTGACATGGGACCACGCGGGCCTGCGCCCCCTGTCCCAAACGGAACACCGCACGGACACGGACGACGAACGCTTCTTCGCCATCGTCACCGACCTGATCGGCGCCTCGACGGAACTCCCCGCGCGGCCATCGTCGACCGCCTCACCTTCAATGGCGCGATCGTCGGCGTCAGCCGTTCGGCGCCTCGAACGTCTGCACCGCAGTCCGGAAGGTGTCCCGACCGGGCTGAGCAGGGTTGATCAGCACCACGAAGTCCGGCAGGGCTCCGGAAACGGGCCGCCCCGCCTCGTCCTGACTGTCGGCTTCAGCCTGCCAGTCGATCAAGTGGACGACCACGGCATAGCGGCACCCGGGCACGGGGTGTTCGATCACACCATCCAAGACGTCCCCGCTGACGTCTTCGATGCCACCCACCAGTGCGCGACCGCGGGAGACGAAGAGATAGGGCTGGGAAGCCACCAGCTGGTGGGCTGTCTCCCGCTCGGTCAACCCGGCCGGGGCGGCTGCAGTGCCCGACCGGACCAGAACACCGAACGCGCCGGCGCCGCCGAAGTTGAGCGGAACCAGAGCACCAGCCTGGATGTGACGGAGGATGTCCTCGTCCTCCAGGAGTTCGTCCTCCCAGCTGCCGTAATCGACGACGGCCTCGAACCGCCTGATTCTCCCAGCAGAGACAACGATGCACCTGGCCGGGCCGCGTCACGCCAACACCCGGGGCCACTTCGGACCGTCCGGCCGGGGCCGATTCAAACCGTTACGGCCAGTGGACGCCGGAAGGTTCGCCGAATACCTCAACCTGTTCTACAGGTACCAGTGGGACCGAGGAGTTCAAGAACAACGGAAAGAACGACGGCTACATACTCCCCACCCATGAACCCTCGGGCAAGCCGATCACATATCAGGAATACGGGACCTACCCGTCACCGGACAATCCCGCGCCGGGCGGCGAGCGCTGGGTGTTCGGCAGTGATGGATCTGCCTACTACACTCCGACTCATTATCAGACGTACATTGTAGGCAGGAGCCCCAGATGGGTGGATCGATGAAGGAAGAGACGTCGGCGATCCATATCGCCCCGTGGATGCATGTCATTACGCCAGGCGGTAGCGTACCTCTCGATAAGCTCCTGCCGGCGTCGGGGAGCGTGTACATGGCGCGCCTCAACGGTCAGGACATGCCCGACGAGGTGTCGATGTTCCAGCACTTTTCGGAAGTACTCAAATTCCCCGAGTACTTTGGATGGAACTGGAACGCCTTCTACGATTGCGTGCGCGACCTGGAATGGCTTTCGGCGGACAATCGAATCCTGATCATCGAATCAGCCGAGAGCACCCTTCCCGAGGACAGCGACGCCCGCAAGGAACTGTTTGGATCTCTTTGGCGTGCAGGTCAACGGTGGTCCTACACCAAGCAACCTGAGGGCGTGACGCTCACAAAGCTCTCCATTGTCCTGTCATGCGACAAAGGATCTCTACCCACCATCGCGAAACAGCTTGAAGAATGGCAGAAGCAGGACAATTGGTGAGCTGACCCGGCCCATCACCTACAGGCCTGGACATCCCGCCGGAGGACTCTAAGGCCCGCAGAGCCCATCCGAACGGCGGCGTCCGTGCGCCGCCCGTCCAAGCGTGGTGACGCCATCCCGCACTGGAGGCGTCGACGATCGTCGCGCGCTTCGCACAGCCGGGGAAGGAATTCAACATGGTGATCTCGGCTGGAAGACCGAGCCCGGTTGCTCCCAGTCGCCCCAAGGATTTCCCAAGTGACAATTGAAGGTACGGACGTCGTGGTCACCTGGTCCGAAGGCGACACGACGGTCCGGTGGAGTGGCCCCGCTGGGAAGGTCGAGAAGTCCTACGCAATTCCGCCGCAGGCCGCCATCCTGCCAGCTGTCAGCCCCTCCACCCGACAACCCCGAATCGACGAGTTCGTTCGGGGTTGTCGGGCCGCCTACCCAGTCGGCCCTGCGCCGTCGGCAGGCGTCAGCTGAACGACGGGATGATGTCTGAGCCGTACGCGTCGATGACGGCCTCCCGGGCGTCGTGCATGTCGTAGACGGCGAACTGGTCCACGCCCAGGTCGCGCAGGGCGCGGAGCTTCTCGATGTGGGCTTCGACGGGGCCCAGGAGGCAGAAGCGGTCGACGATCTCGTCCGGGACGAAGTCGGTGGACGGGTTGTCGGCGCGGCCGTGGTGGCTGTAGTCGTAGCCGTGGCGGGCCTTGATGTACTCGGTGAGCTCGTCCGGGACCATGCCCGAGTGCTCGCCGTAGCGTGAGACGAGGTCGGCGACGTGGTTGCCGACCATTCCGCCGAACCAGCGGCACTGGTCCCGGGCGTGGGCCAGGGCGGCCGGCGAGTCGTCGGCCGTGACGTACGCCGGGGCGGCCACGCAGATGGTCAGGGACGCCGGGTCGCGACCGGCCTCGGCCGCGGCGTCCCGGACCGCCTTGACCATCCACTCCGTGAGGAACGGGTCGGCGAGCTGGAGGATGAAGCCGTCGGCCTTCTGGCCGGTCAGGGCGAGCGCCTTCGGGCCGTACGCGGCCATCCAGACGGGGAGCCTCCCGTTCTTGATCCACGGGATCTGCAGCTGCTTGCCGTCCACGACCGCCTCGCGGCCCTCGGCGAGGTCGCGGATGACGTCGATGGCCTCGCCCAGGCGGGCCAGGGTGTTGGGGGCGCGGCCGGCGACCCGCATGGCCGAGTCGCCGCGGCCGATCCCGCAGACGGTGCGGTTGCCGTACATGTCGTTGAGGGTGGCGAAGGTGGAGGCGGTGACCTCCCAGGTCCGGGTGCCCGGGTTGGTGACCATCGGGCCGATGTGGAGCTTCTGCGTGTTGGCGAGGATCTGGCTGTAGATGACGAACGGCTCCTGCCAGAGGACCGCCGAGTCGAAGGTCCAGCCGTAGCGGAAGCCGTTGCGTTCGGCCCGCTTCATCAGGCTGACGACCTGGGAGGCGGGCGGGTCGGTCTGCAGGACGAGGCCGAAGTCCATACGTCGCTCCTTGCTGGGGAGTACGGGCGCCGGGGCGTGCGGGCCCCGGCCGCCCCTCTAGAGGTACTGGCAGGCGGAACGGTGGACGAAGGCCCCATGGCCGGCCCGGCCGGTGAACTCGCGGCGTTCGATGACGAGTTCGCCGCGCGAGAGGACCGTGTCGACGCGCCCGGTGATCCGCTTGCCCTCGTACGCCGAGTAGTCCACGTTCATGTGGTGGGTCTCGGCGGAGATGACCTGCTCGGCGTGCGGATCGTAGAGGACGATGTCGGCGTCGGAGCCGGGCGCGATGGTGCCCTTCTGCGGGTAGAGGCCGAACATCCGGGCCGGGGTCGCGCAGGCGATCTCGATCCAGCGGCGGCGGCTGATGTGCCCGTCCAGGACGGCCTGGTGGAGGAGGTCCATACGGTTCTCCACGCCGGGCAGTCCGTTCGGGATCTTCGAGAAGTCGCCGCGGCCCAGCTCCTTCTGGCCGCGGAAGCAGAAGGGACAGTGGTCGGTCGAGACCACCTGGAGGTCGTTCGTGCGCAGGCCGCGCCACAGGGCCGCCTGGTGCTCCTTGGGACGCAGGGGTGTGGAGCAGACGTACTTGGCGCCCTGGAAGTCCGGCTCCGCGAGGTTGTCGGTGGACAGGAACAGGTACTGCGGACAGGTCTCGCCGAAGACCGGGAGGCCCTTGTCCCGGGCGGCCGCGAGTTCGGCGACCGCCTCCTCCGCCGAGACGTGGACCACGTACAGGGGGGATCCGGCGACCCGGGCGAGCTGAATGGCGCGGTGGGTGGCCTCCGCCTCCAGGAGGACCTTGCGGACCTCGCCGTGGTGGCGGGGGTCGGTCTCGCCGCGGGCCAGGGCCTGTTCGACGAGGACGTCGATGGCGATGCCGTTCTCGGCGTGCATCATGATCAGCCCGCCGTTGCCGGAGGCCCGCTGCATGGCGCGCAGGATCTGCCCGTCGTCGCTGTAGAAGACGCCGGGGTAGGCCATGAACAGCTTGAAGGAGGTGACGCCCTCGCTGACGAGGAGGTCCATCTCCTTGAGGGTGTGCTCGTTGACGTCCGAGAGGATCATGTGGAAGGCGTAGTCGACGGCGCAGTTGCCGTCGGCCTTCGCGTACCAGGTGTCGAGTCCCTCGCGCAGGGAGCGGCCCACGCTCTGCACGGCGAAGTCGACGATGGTGGTCGTGCCGCCCCACGCCGCCGCCCGCGTCCCGGTCTCGAAGGTGTCCGAGGCGGAGGTGCCGCCGAACGGCAGCTCCATGTGGGTGTGCGCGTCCACCCCGCCCGGGATGACGTACTTCCCGGCCGCGTCGATGGTGCGGTCGGCCGTCCAGGCCGCGGCGGCCTCCGAGCCGGTGGCGGCCAGGGCCGCGACGCGGCTGTCCTCGATGAGGACGTCCGCGTGGAGCTCGTCGGCGGCGGTGACGACCAGGCCGCCTCTGATCAGGGTACGGATGCTCATGTCGGTCCCCCTACTCGATGCTGCGGAGCGCCTGTCCGAGGATCTCGGCCCCCTCTTCCGCCTCGGTGACGGTGAGGGAGAGCGGCGGCGCGATGCGCAGCACGCTGGTGTCGTGGCCGCCGCCCTTGCCGATGAGCAGGCCGCCCGCGCGGGCCGCCTCCAGGACGGCCGCGGCCGCCTGCGGGTCGGCCCGGTCGGTGCCGGGCTCGGTGAGCTCCAGTCCGGCCATCAGGCCCCGGCCGCGGACCTCGCGCACGGCGGGCGAGGCGGCGGCGAGGGCGCGCAGCCGCTCCAGGAGGAGGCCGCCGACGCGGCGGGCGTTGCCCTGGAGGTCGTGGTCCAGGAGGTACGCGAGGTTGGCGAGGCCGGCGGCCATGGTGACGGGGGAACCGCCGAAGGTGGAGATGGAGTTGGAGTCCAGGCAGTTCATCACCTCGGCGCGGGCCACGACCCCGCCGATGGACATGCCGTTGCCGATGCCCTTGGCGAAGGTGAGGATGTCCGGCGGGCCGCTGCGCGCGTGGGCCTGCCAGCCCCAGAAGTTGTCGCCGGTGCGGCCCCAGCCGGTCTGCACCTCGTCGCTGATCCAGAGGATGCCGTGCCGGTTGAGGACCTCGCGGAAGGCCCCGTACAGCCCGTCGGGCGGTGAGGTGAACCCGCCGACGCCCTGGATGGGCTCCGCGATGAGGGCGGCCACTCCCCCGCGCGCCTGGCCGAGCACGTCCTCCAGGTCGGCGACGGCCGCGGCGGTGAAGGCGGCGTCGTCGAGTGCGGCGAAGGGTCCGCGGGTGCGGACGGCGCCGTGGACGTAGTACGTCTGGAGCGGGGAGAGGCTGGTCGGGGACCAGCCGCGGTTGCCGGTGATGCCGACGGTGGAGAAGGACCTGCCGTGGTAGCTGTTGCGCATCGCCAGGATCTGGTTGGAGCGGCGGTACGTGGTCGCGAGCAGCAGGGCGGTGTCGTTGGCCTCGGTGCCGGAGGTGGTGAAGAAGACCCGGGCGTCGGGGATGCCGGACAGGGCGGCGATCCGCTCGGCCAGCTCGATCATGGGCCGGTTGAGGTAGAGGGTGGAGGAGTGGATGATCCGCCCGGCCTGCTCGGCGACGGCCTTGGTGACCTCGGGCAGGGCGTGGGCGGTCATGGTGGTGAGGATGCCGCCGAAGAAGTCGAGGTACCGGTTGCCGTCGGCGTCCCAGACGTGGCGGCCCTCGCCGTGGGTGAGCTCGATGGGGCGGTCGTAGTAGAGCGCGAGCCAGTCGGGCAGCACGGTGCGGTGGCGGCTGTGCAGGGGGGTCGGGTTGGTCACGGCTGTACGAGCCCTCCGTAGGCGTCGGGGCGGCGGTCGCGGTAGAAGGCCCACTGCTCGCGGACCTCTTTGATCAGGTCGAAGTCGAGGTCCCGGACGAGGAGTTCCTCCTCCTTGTCGCTGGCGACCTCGCCGACGAACTGACCGCGCGGGTCGACGAAGTAGCTGGTCCCGTAGAAGTCGTTGTCGCCGTACTCCTCCCGGCCGACGCGGTTGATCGCGGCGACGAAGTACTCGTTGGCGACGGCGGAGGCCGGCTGCTCCAGCTGCCACAGGTAGGCGGACAGGCCCCGGGAGGTGGCGGACGGGTTGTAGACCAACTGGGCTCCGGCCAGGCCGAGTTGGCGCCAGCCCTCGGGGAAGTGGCGGTCGTAGCAGATGTAGACGCCGATGCGGCCGACGGCGGTGTCGAAGACGGGCCAGCCGAGGTTGCCGGGGCGGAAGTAGAACTTCTCCCAGAAGCCCTTGACCTGGGGGATGTGGTGCTTGCGGTACTTGCCGAGGTAGCTGCCGTCGGCGTCGATGACGGCGGCGGTGTTGTAGTAGAAGCCCTCGCTCTCCTTCTCGAAGACGGGGACGACGACGACCATCCCGGTCTCGCGGGCCAGCTGCTGCATCCGGCGCACGGTGGGGCCGTCGGGCACGGGCTCGGCCCAGCGGTAGTGCTCGGGCTCCTGGACCTGGCAGAAGTAGGGGGCGTTGAACACCTCCTGGAAGCCGATGATCTGCGCGCCCTGGGCGGCCGCCCTGCGGGCGTGCTCCTCGTGCTTGGCGATCATCGACTCGGTGTCTCCGGTCCAGGTGGCCTGGACGAGTGCGGCGCGGACGACTTGGGCCATGAGCTGCTCCTCGCGACGGGAACGCCGACTTCTACGCACGTAGACGGTGTGCGTAGGGAGTCGAAGGTAGGCCCCGTCACAGCGTGGGGCAAGACCACCTTGCGCGGTTGGAGTAGTCGATCAAGTTACGTCGCCACGTGGTCGTTTGCGGTCACGGTGTGGTCGGTTCACGTGGCCGGCCGCGGCGGTCCGGCGGGCGAGGGCCGGGCGGGGCGGGAGGGGGCCGGGCGGGGGCCGGGCGGGGCCGGGCGGGGCCGGGCGGGAAAAAGCGTTCTGCGGGTTTCGGGCCGGTGCGTAGGGTGGGGCCCATGTCGCTGAGTCACGTCGTCCTGTCCTGCGGGCGTTCCGTCGAGCTCTCCCAGCTGCGGATGCGGTCCACCTACGGTGGCCTGCTGGAGGGGTACCCCTGTAAGCCGGGCAACGAGATGCAGATCAAGGGCCTGCTGGCGAGCGCCCGACAGGCCTTCCCCGGCGCGCCGGTGCACCTCGTACCGCCCGTCCGCACCTACCCGGACGGGGCGTCGGGCGGCGCGTTCGGCCCCGTCGAGGTGCTGCCCGCGGTGGCCTGCGTGGGCACCTTCGGCTCGTACCCGGTCGACGCGGAGCTGAACCCGGTGCTGCACCGCTCGTCCCTCACGGTCGTCTGGTTCCAGGACACCCCGGACGTCCCGACCGGCGAGACCGCGCACCCGTCCCTGCGGGACCTGGACTGGACCGGCCTGGCCCAGGACCAGGAACTCTGACCACTCCCCCGAACCGACCCGGGCCAGGCCGCCTTCCGGGTCGGCCGGCCGCCTCCGGACCGGCCGGCGGCGCCGGCGTCCGTTGGTGGGCGTCCCGGGACGGAGGACGGGGGTCGCGGTGGGGGCGTCCCCGGCTGTGGCCGGCGGGTGCCGCTGGGGAGTGCACCGCTTAGCCCACGCTTCCGGTGGCGTGCGTCGCGGGGCGGCGCGGCGCCCGGGTACTGGGCGTCCTCGGGGTCCCGGCGCTGCCGGGGGACGACGTGGGGTGCAAGCCGGCGCAGGTGGCACCCCCCGGCCGTAGCCGGGGGACGAAGTGCGGCGCGGGGCGGCGCGGGCGGGGCTCCGGTGGTGGCCGGGGAGCGGGATCCGGAAGAGACGGCTTAGGTCGCCTGGAGGCCGGCGACGCGCAGGGCGTGGGACAGGTCGCGGTGCCTGGCGGCGGAGAGGGCGCGGGCCGCGCGGAGCAGGCGCGGGGCGAACCAGTGCGGGTCGTGGCGGGCCAGGGCGGCGGCCTCCTCGGCGGTGCGCAGCCGGACGAAGGCGCCGAGCAGTGCCTGGGCCTCCCGGTCCCGGCCGGCGTCGCCGAGGGCGAGGGCGGCTTCGGCGACCTCGCCGGCCGGACGGGCCACGCCCTGGCGCAGCAGCCGGTCGGAGTCGGCCACCCGGCCCGCCTCCCCGAGGGCCCCGGCGGCCGCGGCGAGCCGCTCGGGCGGGAGCGAAGCCGCCTCCCATAAGAGGGTGGCCCAGTCGGCGGCCAGCCCGGCGTGCCCGAGCTCCTCGGCGAGGCCGGGCAGCTCTCCGGCGGGCCACAGCGCGGCCTCGCACAGCAACGCGTGCGCCTCGCCGCTGCGCCCCTGTGCCCGCAGCGTGAGCAACTCGGCGACGAACGCCCCCCTGGCCGCTCCCCGGGGCAGCCCCGGGATGTCCCCGGTGACGACGTCCACACCGCCCTGGGCGGGGGCGCCCACCGCAGCTGCGGATCCGCCGACGGGCGCGCCGGACCAGGCTCCCCGGCCGCCGCCGGGCACGACATCCGACCCGACCTGGGCGGGGGCACCCACGGCAGCTGCCGAACCGCCGACCGGCCCGCCGGACCAGGCTGCCTCGTCGCCCCCAGGCACGACATCCGACCCGACCTGGGCAGGAGCACCCACGGCAGCTGCCGAACCGCCGCCCGGCCCGTCGAGCCAGGCTTCCCGCTCACCCCCAGGGACGACATCCGACCCAGCCTGAGCCAACGCACCCACCACAGCAACGGAGCCACCGCCCGACACACCGGACCAGGCGTCCCCGTCACCCCTGGGCACGACATCCGACCCGACCTGGGCGGGGGCACCCACGGCAGCTGCCGAACCGCCGACCGGCCCGCGGAACCAAGCTGCCCCGTCGCCCCCTGGATAGGCATCCGACCCGGCCTGAGCAAGCCCACCCGCCACAGCCGCCGAGCCGTCGGCCGGTGCGCCGGGCCAGGCTTCCCGGCTGCTACCGGGCTGGGGATCCGGGATGGGGGCCGCGGGGGCGTCGCCCGTCGTGGTCCCGGAGCCGGCGGAGCCGGTGAACAGCCAGCCCGAGGGGGCGCCTTCGGGGTCCCCTGCCGGCGCATCCGGCCCGGCGGCGGCGGGACGGGTGAACACCCGCCTCCTGCGGGCGACCTCGGCCGGAGGGCGGTCCAGGACGGCGGCCGCAGGGGCCGTGTCCGCCGGACCGAAGACACCCTCCGCCGGCTCCGGCCGCCCGTCGGAGGGGGCGCCCGCCGGGGTCCCGGGACTGGCGTCCGGTCGGGCGGAGCGCGTACTCCCGGGCTCGGCGGCCGGGGTCCAGCCGAAGCGGGCGCCGCGGGGCGTGTGGAAGGCGGGGGCCGGCAGCGTGGGGGCGGCAAGGTCCGGGGGCGGGGCCGGGGCCGCGTAGCGGGCTCCGCCGACGCGGCGGGCTCCGCGCAGCCAACGCCCCTCGGCCCGCCCGACCGGCGACTCGGCCCGGCTCACCGACACCTCCGTCGGACCGGGCCGGCTCTCAGAGGGCCCGCCGAGCCAGCCTGCCGAGGCCTCGCCCCCGCCGCCCGTCCGCTCGGGCCGGCCCATCAGGGCCCCCGGCCAGGCACCGGGAGCGGGGGCGCCGGCCGGGGAGGTGGCTCCGCCGCCTGGGGGGTCCGGTAGCGGGTGGGGGGTGCGTTGGCGGGGGACTGCTGGGAGGGTGAGGGTGGCCAGGCGGGATTCCAGGTCCGTTTGGCGGGCCGTCGCGCGGGCCGCGTCGTCGCGGGTCCAGGCCAGCTCGCGGGACAGGGCCTCCGCCTCCGCCGGGCCGGCCGCGGCGCCCAGCCGGTCGGTCAGGTTCCGCAGGGCGTCCTCCAGGGCGGCCCGCTGCTCGGCGGCCGCGGCGAGCAGGATCCGCAGCTCCCGCACCCCGCCCGGCTGCGCGTCCCACGCGGCGACGGCGGCGGCCCGTAGCCGTGCCGCGTGCGCCGCCTCCTCCGCGGCCGCGCCGGGCCCTCCCGGGAGGTCCAGCAGGAGGGATTCCAGTACGTCCCACGGCGGTACGGCGATCCCGTCGAGACAGGCCCGCATCCCCTCCGGGTCCCGCCTCAGGAACTCCCCGTACCAGCCCGCCCCGGGGTCCAGTCTCTGCGTCAACCCCCGCAGATAGTCCGTGAGTTGCCCGATGACCAGCGCAGTCGGCGTGTCCATCCCCGCATTGCATCGCACCCGCGTTACGGGCGCACTACGGGAGTCTCAAACCTTGACGGCGAACCCGCGTCCGCCGGAGTGGAGCAGGCGGCGGCCAGCAGGCCGGCCGCGAGGGCCGCGCCGAGGAGTGCGAGTCCGAGCCGCTTGGACGAGTTCGTGGCTGACACGCCTTCACCCTTGCCCCGGGCCGGGCCCCCTCCCCCACCGATTGCGCCGTCCGGCCGCCGGAGAGGACCCCGCAGGGGCAGGCGCCCGGTCCCGGACCCCCGTCAGGCCGGCACCAGCGCGCAGCGGCGTATGACGTCGTCCAGCGAGAGGCCGAGCGCCCCGGCGAGCGCGGCGACCGTGAAGAAGGCGGGGGTCGGCGCCCGGCCCGTCTCGATCTTGCGGAGGGTTTCGGGCGAGAGCCCGGCGCCGGCCGCGACCTCGACCATGCTGCGGGCGCCGCGCGCCTCGCGCAGCAGCGCGCCCAGCCGCTCGCCGCGCTCGCGCTCTTCGGGGGTCAGGGGGGTTCGCACCATGCCCCCATCCTACCCCGCGCGCCCATAACTATCCCGTTAAACTTATACCGGTATAGTTATCGGCATGGTGCAATTGAAGACGGACGAAGCGATCGACCAGATGCGTGCCGCCGGCCGGGTGGTCGCGCACGCCCTGGCAGCCGTGCGGGAGGCCGCCGAGGTGGGTGTGTCCCTGCTGGAGCTGGACGCGGTGGCCCGCGCGGTCCTGCGCGAGGCGCGGGCCACCTCGCCCTTCCTCGGCTACCGCCCGCACTTCGCGCCGGTGCCCTTTCCGGCGGTGGTGTGCGCCTCGGTGAACGACGCCATCGTGCACGGCGTCCCCGACGGCTACCGGCTCCGCGACGGCGACCTGGTCAGCATCGACTGCGGGGCCAGGCTGCGCGGCTGGGTGGGCGACGCGGCGGTCAGCTTCACCGTCGGCCGGCCCCGCCCCGCCGACCTGCGGCTGATCGGAACCGCGGAGGCGGCCCTCGCCGCCGGCATCGCCGCCGCCGTACCCGGCAACCGGATCGGCGACATCGCGCACGCGGTCGGCAGCGTCTGCCGCACCGCCGGCTACGGCATCCCCGAGGGCTTCGGCGGACACGGCGTGGGCCGCGGCATGCACGAGGACCCGGGGGTCCCCAACGAGGGCCCGCCGGGGCGCGGCATGCGGCTGCGCCCCGGCATGGTCCTGGCGATCGAGCCGATGCTGATCGCGGGCGGTACGGACGACTACGCCTGCGACCCCGACGGCTGGACCCTGCGCACCACCGACGGATCCCGCGCCGCGCACGTGGAGCACACGGTCGCGATCACAGCCGCCGGACCCAGGATCCTGACGGCGCTCTAGCACACGGACGGCCGGGCCCGCCGGCCCCCGGGGCGGGGCGCTCAGCCGGCCCTACGGCCCCCCGGCCCGGGCGCGCCGCCGCTCCTACGCCCTCCGGGCCCGCCGGCCTCCGGACGGGGCGCGCAGCCGGCCCCGGGACCGGGCGCGCGGCCGGTCCTACGACCTTCCGTGCGCGTGTACGACCATGGCCGAGCCCCCGCCCCGTCGGGTGGTCTCGGCGGCTGCCAGCCAGCGGCCGTCCGGGAGGCGCTGGACGCCCGTCGCGGCGCCGATCTCCGGGTTCTGCCGGAACGCCTGTCCCAGGCCCTCCAGTTCGGCCCGCAGCGGGCCGTTCCACAGCTCCGGTTCCAGTTCCGTCGTCGTCTGGTTGCGCTGGCTGGCGCGCGGCGCCTTGATCGCGTCCACCAGCGGCAGGCCCCGGTCCAGGTGGCCGATGAGGGTCTGCAGGACGGTGGTGATGATGGTCGCGCCGCCCGGGGAGCCCACGGCGAGGACCGGGCGGCCGTGGTCGAGGACGATCGTCGGGGACATGGACGAGCGCGGCCGCTTGCCCGGGCCCGGCAGGTTCGGGTCCGGGACGCCGGGGGCCGCCGGGGCGAAGGAGAAGTCGGTCAGCTCGTTGTTGAGCAGGAAGCCCCGTCCCGGGACGGTGATGGCGCTGCCGCCCGTGGACTCGATGGTCAGGGTGTACGAGACCACGTTGCCCCAGCGGTCGGCGACCGTCAGGTGCGTGGTGTTCTCCCCCTCGTACGTGGTCGGCGCGGCCTGCCCTGTGGTCGCGCAGGGCGCCGGGTTGCGGGGGTCGCCGGGGGCCAGCGGGCTGGTCAGCGTGCTGTCCGGCTTGATGAGGCAGGCGCGCGAGTCGGCGAACCGCTGCGAGAGCAGCTCGCGGGTCGGGACGGGCTGTGCGGCCGGGTCGCCGACCCAGCGGCCCCGGTCGGCGAAGGAGATGCGCGAGGCCTCGATGAACCGGTGCAGGTACTGCGCTTCAGACAGCTTCGACAGGTCGGTGCGCTCCAGGATGTTCAGCGCCTCGCCGACGGTGGTGCCGCCGGAGGAGGAGGGCGCCATGCTGTAGACGTCCAGGCCGCGGTAGTTCACCTGGGTCGGCGCCTGCCGCTTGGTCCCGTACGCGCGCAGGTCCGCGGCGGTGAGGTCGCCGGAGCGGACGTTCCGGGTCGCGGCCGGGTCGACCGGGGGCGTGCGGACGGCCTTGACGATGTCGTCGGCGATCGGGCCCCGGTAGAGCGCGCTGGTGCCCTTTCGGGCGAGTTCGGCGTAGGTGTCGGCGAGGTCCGGGTTCTTGAACGTGGACCCGACGACGGGGAGTTGTCCGCCGGGCAGGAACAGCCTGCGGGTGTCGGGGAAGTCCTTGAACCGGTCCTGGTTGGCCGCGGTCTGGGCCCGGAAGGTGCCGTCGACGGTGAATCCGTCCCGGGCCAGCTTCTCGGCGGGGCGCAGGAGTTGGGACAGCGGCCGGGTGCCCCAGGCGTCGAGGGCGGCCTTCCAGGTGGCGGGGGTGCCGGGGACCCCGACGCTGCGGCCGCTGGTCTGGCCCTCGGCGAAGGGGATGGGGACGCCGTTCTCCTGGAACAGGGTCTCGGTGGCCGTGGCGGGCGCGGTCTCGCGGCCGTCGATGGTCTGCACCCGGCGGGAGGCGGCGTCGTAGTAGACGAGGTACCCGCCGCCGCCGATGCCGGCCGAGTACGGTTCGGTGACGCCGAGGGCGGCGGCGGTGGCGACGGCCGCGTCCACGGCGTTGCCCCCGGCGCGCAGGACGGCGATGCCGGCCGCCGAGGCGTCGGCGTCGACACTGGCGACGGCCCCGCCGTAGCCGACGGCCACCGGCACCTTGGGCGGGGCGGCGGCCGGCGAGGGCGGAGCGGCGGCTCCGGTGGAGACGAGCGCCCCGGCGAGGGCTGCGAACGCTAACTGACGTGCTGCGGAAGCGCGCATCCGGTTCCTCCAGTCGACTGCCTGTCAGACCATGGACCGGAAGCCTAGCTTCGCCGCACCCCCCACGTCATGGAGGCGGTGTGACGGCTACGATCCGCCGCATGAACGACGACGTGCGCAACATCGTGCTCGGGGTGGTGGCCACCGCCATCAGCGGTGGCTCGGGCTGGTTCACCCGGACGTACCTGTGGCGCCGCGCCCTGCGCCGCAAGCAGGCCTTCTTCGGGCTGCCGGCCGGCTCGGACTGCCTGTTCGTGGTCAACCGGCAGATGGGCGGCACGGAGTCCTCGCTGCACCGCAACGACGCCTTCGCGCTGCTGGAGATATCCGCCCTGATCAAGGACTGCGGGGCGACGGTGCAGATCGTCACCCATGAGGCCCGCCAGGGCTTCGGGGAGCGGGCCGAGTTCTGCGTCGGCGGCCCCGCCTCCAACTCCCGTACGGTGGCCCATCTGCACTCCATGCTCCCGGGGGTGCGGGTCGACGTCTCCTCCGAACCCGGCCCGGACCGGGGGGCGATCGCCGTGGGCGGGGAGACGTACCGCTGGGAACCGGGGCTCGTCGAGTACGTGCTGCTCGCGCGGCTGACGACGGATCAGGGCTCGCGGCCGGTGTTCCTGCTGTCGGGGCAGACCGCCAACAGCAACCAGGCCGCGGCCCGTTACCTGGCGCGCAACCACGAGGGGCTGGCCCGCACCTACCGCGGGGCGGGCACCTTCTGCCTGCTGCTGAAGGTGATCAACTCCGGTGCGTACGGCCCGGACGTGACGGAGCTGGTGGCGGACGTCACCGCTGCGGCCCGGACACCCGCAGCGGCAGCCGTGTGATCCCGTTGATGAAGTTGGAGACCAGCCGGCGGGGCTCGCCCGCGAGTTCGGGCGCGGGCATCGCCGTACGCCACTCCTCGTAGAGGGTGCGCAGCTGGAGCCGGGCGAAGTGGGCGCCGAGGCAGACGTGCGGGCCGTCGCCGAAGGAGACGTGCGGGTTCGGGGTGCGGCCGAGGTCGAGGCGGTGCGGGTCGGTGAAGACGCGTTCGTCGTGGTTGGCGGAGGCGTGGAAGACCACGACCTTGTCCCCGGCGCGGATCCGGGCACCGGCGAGTTCGGTGTCGCGGGCGGCGGTGCGGCGGAAGCTGAGCACCGGCGGGTGGACGCGCAGGAGTTCCTCGACGGCCCGGTCGAGCGGCGCGCTGCCGTCGGCGAGGGTGCGGTAGGCGTCGGGGTCGCGGGCCAGGGCGAGGAGGCCGCCGGGGGCGGCGCTGCGCACGGTGTCGTTGCCGGCGACGGTCAGCAGGAAGAAGAACATCTCCAGCTCGGCCGGGTCCAGCCCGGCCTGTGCGAGGGCGGTCATCACGTCGTCGCCGGGGTGCGCGCGCTTGTACGCGGCCAGTTCGCGGGCGTAGCCGAACATCTCGCCGAGCAGGGCCGGGGAGCGCGGGTTGAGCGGCTTGCCGTCGGGGCCGAGGAGGGGGGCGGGGGCGTCCTCGGGGTCCTGGTAGCCGATGACGCGTACGGTCCACTCCAGCAGCAGGCCCCGGTCGGCGGCCGGGACGCCCAGCAGGTCGGTGAGGTTGAGCAGGGCGTATTCGTCGGTGACGGCACGGACCAGGTCGGCGGCGCCGTCCTCGGCCCCGTCCCGGGCGGCGGCCAGGAGCGTACGGGCACGCTCGCGGACCCGGCCGGCGAAGGCGTCGACCCGGGCGGGGGTGAAGGCGCGGGAGACCAGGCGGCGGAGCCGGCCGTGGTCCGCGGGGGGCTCCCCGGGCCCGCGGGGCCTGGGGGAAGGGTCCTGGTTGAGCATGGTGCGCCGCAGGAAGGGCAGGTCGGCGGGGTCGGGGTCGCGGATCTGGGTGGCGCCGAGCCAGGAGGAGTACGCGGCGTGGTCGCGCAGGACGCGGACGACGTCGGCATGCCGGGTGACGGCCCAGAACCCGGGCCCGGCGGGCCACCCCTGCACCTCCGGCTCCTCCTGCCAGGCGACCGGGTACCGGTCGCGCAGAACCCGGTAGCGCTCGTGCGGAACGCCTCCGGCGTAGAGCCACGGATCGAACACCCCGGGCACCCCACCCGCTCCGTCCGCCGCCACGCCGGCCCCGGGGCCGGCGGGCGGTCCGGGCTGCCCGGGAGCGGCTGACACGGCAGGCGCGCCAGGACCGCCGAGGTTGCCGGGGGCGGCTGGCACGGCGGGGGCTGCGGGATCAGGTGCGGCACGTTCCATGGCCCACACGCTGACGCCTCACGGAGCCCACCACAAGACGGCGCCGCCCCGCCCGCCCGCCTCAGTGCCCCGCGTCGCAGCGGGCAGGGGGCAAGGTGGTGTCGGTGCCGTGGAGGGCGACCTCGTACCGGGGGTCCACCGTCGACAGGGCGCTGCAGACCAGCTGGCGGCGGCCGAGGGGGTCCAGGCCGGCCACCGGGAACGGAAGGCGGACCTCCAGGCGGTCGGTCACGGCGACGGCCACCCCGCCCTCGGCGGCCTCCCCCTCCACGACCGGTACCCGGGTGCCGAGCCCGGCGTCCCGCTCCGCCGTGCCGGGACCGCGCAGCAGCCCGATCACGCTGCCCCGGGGCCCGCCCTGGGTGTACTCGGGCTGCGGGGCGGGGGCCAGGCGCCCGTCGGGGGTGACGAAGTAGGCCATGGAGCCTCCGGCGCGCGCGACGGCGACCCGGCCGGCCGCACCGCTCTCCACGACCCCCGTGGGTTTGATCCCGCAGGCGGTGGCCGCCAGCAGCGGGCCCAGCAGGGCGGCGGCCACGGCGGGGCCCCGCAGCGGCCGGCTCACGCGGCGGCCTCCAGCGGCATGTCGAGGGTGAACACGGCTCCCCCGAACGCGGCCGCCCTGTCGGGGGCGTTGGCGGCGCCCAGGGTGCCGCCGTGCAGCCGGACGTTCTCCAGGCTGATCGCGAGGCCGAGCCCGCTCCCGGCGGAGCGGGTGCGGGCGGCGTCCGCCTTGAAGAACCGGTCGAAGATGTGCGGAAGCACCTCGGCGGCGATGCCGGGGCCGCTGTCGGCGACCTCGACGACGAGGCGCTCCCCCTCGGCCGCGGGGGCGGTGCGCACGGCGACCCGTACGGGGGCGGCACCGTGCCGCAGCGCGTTGCCGACGAGGTTGGCGAGGACCACGTCGAAGCGGCGGGGGTCGAGGCGGGCACGGACGCCCTCCGGCAGGTCGGTGGTGACCCGGCCGTCGTCCCAGTGGCGGCGCTGGAGGGTCTTGCCCACGGCCTCGGCCACGTCCACGTCGTCGAGGTTGAGCCCGGCGGCGCGGGCGTCGAAGCGGGAGATCTCCATCAGGTCCTCGACGAGCACGGCGAGCTTGCCGGTCTCGGCGCTGATCAGCCGCAGGGCCTTGGCCGTGTCGGGGTCGAGGCGTTCGGCGTCCTCGTCGAGGACCTCGGTGACGGCGAGCATCCCGGCGAGCGGGGTGCGCAGTTCGTGGGAGACGTCGGCGGCGAACCGGCGGGCCCGGGCCTCCGCCTCCCGCAGTTCGGCCACGGACTCCTCCAGGGCCCCGGCGGTCTCGTTGAAGGTGCGGGCGAGCCCGGCCAGTTCGTCGGCGCCCCGGACCTCGATGCGGGTGTCGAGGCGGCCCCGGCCGAGGTTCTGTGCGGCGCGCCGCATGTCGCGCACGGGGCGCAGGACGCTGCGCGCAGCGAGCAGGGCGGGAACGACGGCGATGGCGAGGCCGGGGACGGCGCCCTGCTTGGCGGCCTGGACCATGGCGTCGACGGTCTGCTGTTCGGTGGAGAGCGGCATGACGGCGTAGAGCACGGCTCCGGTGGCCTCGCGGGCGCCGTTGTGGAGGAAGACGGCGGGCATGCCGATGGTCAGGTACGGCTCGCCCCGGTTGTCGGTGACGCGCTGGAAGGCGCCGTGGGGGTGGTCGGAGACCTGGGCGCGGAGCGTGTCGGTGAGGACGTCGGAGACGGGCGAGCCGAGGTCGGCGGAGGTGGCGCGCAGGGTGCCGTACTCGCCGAACACCACCCAGGGGTGGGGTTTGCCGCGTCTGCCGAGGTCGTCGACGACGCGCTGGAGCTGGCGCTGGTCCATCGGCAGGGTCAGGGCCACGGCGTCCAGCTGGTCGCGCAGGGTGCTGACGGCCGTGTCCTGGCTCTGGGTGAGGACGGCGCTGCGCGCCTGGCGGTAGGTGAGGGCGGCGGTGCTGACCGCACAGATCGCGGCGACCAGGAGGAACGCGGCGATCAGGCGGGTGCGCAGGCCGAAGGGCGCGCGGCTGGGCACAAGGGTCTCCTAGAGCGGCCCGAAGCGGTAGCCGAAGCCCCGCACCGTCTGTATGTAGCGGGGGCCGCCGTCGGGGTCCTCGACCTTGTGGCGCAGCCGGCGCACGCAGGCGTCCACGAGTCGGGCGTCGGCGTGGTAGCTGTGCTCCCACACGCTCTCCAGCAGCTGCTGGCGGGAGAAGACCTGTTCCGGGGAGGCCGACAGGTGGAGCAGGAGCTTGATCTCGCTGGGGGCGAGGGCGAGCCGTTCGCCGTTCTTGGCGACGGTCAGTCCGGCGCGGTCGACGGCGAGCTCGCCGTGGTGTTCCACCCCGAAGCGGCCCAGCGGGTCGGGGCGGCGGCGCAGGACGGCTCTGACGCGGGCCTCGATGATCGCGGTGCGGGCGGGTTTGACGATGTAGTCGTCGGCTCCGGCCTCCAGGCCCACGACGATGTCGAAGTCGTCGCCGCGGGCGGTGAGCATGATGATCGGGACCATGCTGGTTTCGCGGATCCGGCGGCAGACCTGGACGCCGTTGATGCCGGGGAGCATCAGGTCGAGCAGGACGAGTTCGGGGTGGAAGGAGCCGGTGAGGGCGAGGCCCTCCTCGCCGGTGCCGGCGGCTCTGACCTCGTGGCCCCTGCGGCGCAGGCCGAGGGCGACTCCTTCCCGGATGGAAGGGTCGTCCTCGATCAGCAGTACGCGTGGCATCCGGTCCAGTATCCCAGGGTGTTTTCCCGCGTTTCCTCCCCCTATCGGCCGGTCTTGCGGCGCAGGGAGTCCAGCAGGTCGGTGATCTCGTTCAGGCGCAGCGGCCTGGCGAGGAGTACGACGACCAGGGCGAGGGCCGCGGTTCCCGCTCCGGCCGCCGCGAATGCGCCGAGGCCGTCGGCGGCGCGGGCGGCCCCGTACCCGGCGGCGGCCGCGGGCAGGCAGGCGGCGAGGAGCCGCAGGTGGGTGCGCAGGGCGGTGGCGGTACGGGTGCCGGTGCGCGGGCCGAGGCGGCGGGAGAGGGCGTACGCGGTGACGGCGGCGCCGCCGATGAAGGCGAGGGAGGTGGCGGCGGCCATGCCGGTGACGGCCCAGCGGGCGGGCAGCAGCAGGTAGGCGGCGTAGGACAGGCCGGCGTTGAGGGCGACGACGACCAGGTTGAGGAAGAAGGGGGTCCGGGTGTCGGAGAGGGCGTAGAAGCCGCGCGCGAGCACGTACTGGGCGGAGTAGGCGATGAGGCCGGGGGCGAAGGCGGTGAGCATGCCCGCCATGGCGGCGACCCCGTCGGGGGTGACGTTGCCGTATCCGGAGACGCAGTCCATCACCCACGGGGCCAGCGCGGCGAAGAGCGCCGCGGCGGGCAGGACGAGGGCGGCGCTGGAGCGCAGCGCGTACGAGACGTCCTCGCGGACGGAGCCGTGGTCGCCGTCGGCGGCGGCCGAGCTCATCCGGGGCATGAGGGCGGTGACCAGGGAAACGGTGATGATGCCCTGCGGGACGATCCACAGCTGGTAGGCGCTGGTGTAGGCGGCGTAGCCGAAGCCGGAGCCGCCGGGCCGGTCCTGGACGGTGGTGGAGAGCTTGGTCACCACCCAGTAGGCGAACTGGTTGGTGAGCACGAGCATGACCAGCCAGCCCGCGTTGCGCAGGGGGCGGGTGAGGCCGCTGCCGCGCCAGTCGAAGCGGGGGCGCCAGCGGAAGCGCGCGGCGCGCAGCGCGGGGATCAGGGCGAGGGCCTGGACGACGATGCCGGCGGTGGTGCCGAGGCCCAGCAGCCGGGTGTCGGCGGCGGTGAGGCCGTCGTGGCCGCCGCCGGTGGCGTGGAGGTAGAAGCCGAAGACGGCGGTGATCACGAGGTTGTTGAGGACCGGTGTCCACATCATCGCGCCGAAGCGGCCGCGGGCGTTGAGGACTTGGCCGAGCAGGGTGAACAGCCCGTAGAAGAGGATCTGCGGCAGGCAGTAACGGGCGAGGGCGATGACCGTGTTGCGTTCCGCGTCCGTGTACGAGGAGGGGGTGTAGGCGTCGACGATCAGCGGTGCGGCGAGGACGGCGGCGGTGGTGAGCGCGAGGAGCGCGAGGGTGCAGGCGGTCAGCAGCCGGTCGGTGTACGCGGCCCCGCCGTCCCGGTGCCCCTTGGCGGCGCGGACGAGTTCGGGGACGAAGACGGCGTTGAGCGCGCCCCCGATCAGCAGCATGTAGATGATGTTCGGGACGGTGTTGGCGACGGTGTAGCCGTCCCCGAGGAAGGCGGTGCCCAGCGCGGCCAGCACCACGGCGGAGCGGACGAAGCCGGTGGCGCGGGAGACGACGGAGCCGGCCGCCATGAGGGCACCGCTGCGCAGCACCGAGGGCTTCGCCGGAGCCGGTTGTTCCGCTGCGGCGGGCCTGGTGTCGGTGGCTGTCACGGGCAGTCTCCCAGGGGTCGGGTTCGGGGGCTGAGGGTGGAGGGTACCTGGCGCGGGACGGGGGTCCTGCACCGGAATTCACTTCCGGAAGATGTCGTTCGCCCCTTTCCGCAGAGCCGAAGGTCCTTTATCCGGATCCAACACGACTTTCGGCCAGGACTCGTGAGTTCCGGTCACCGGCCCCCGACGGCGGCGAATGTGACCGTACGGCAACCGTTTCGCTGCGGCCCATGTCACAACGGCAAGGAGGAGCTTTTTCGGGGAATGCGCAACCTAAAGTCGTCCCGTTCACTCCTTCCTTGTGGACGATCATTACTTCGGAGGGGTTTTCCTTGAGCCGCACACGCCGCACCGCGCTTCCGCGCCACCGGGTCCGCCACGTCACGCTCGCCGGCACCGCGCTGCTGGCCGCCGCGCTGACCGCTTGCTCGGGCGGTTCCGGCGGCGGTGCGGAAGGCGGCGGCAAGGCCGACGCCAAGAACAAGCCGGCCATGGCGGTCTCGGTGAACCTCACGGGCGACCAGGTCAAGGCGGGCGAGCCGGTGAAGGTGACCATCGCCGACGGCAAGCTGGCGCAGGTCAAGGTGACGGACGGCAAGGGCGGGGAACTGGCCGGGCAGATCGCCTCCGACGGCAGGACCTGGACCTCGGGGCGCAACGCCGCACCGAACACCGACTACAAGGTCGAGGCCCAGAACACCGACAGCCAGAGCGCGAGCACCCAGTTCAAGACCTCGGCCGCCGACAAGGTGAACAAGGTCTCCATCAACATCCCCAAGGGCAGCACGGTGGGTGTCGCGATGCCCGTCTCGCTCGTCTTCGACAATCCGGTGAAGAACAAGGCCGAGGTGGAGAAGCAGCTGAAGGTGACCACCTCGAACAACACCGAGGGCTCCTGGGGCTGGTTCAAGGACTATTCCGGCAACGACCGGGTGGACTGGCGGCCGAAGGACTACTGGAAGTCCGGCACCGACGTGAAGGTGGAGATGAACCTGAACGGCGTGGACTCCGGTGCGGGAGGCGGGCTCTTCGCCCGCGATTACAACACCGAGTTCAAGATAGGCAAGGACCGCCGGATGGAGGTGAGCCTCGACACCAAGAAGATGTCGATCACCGAGGACGGCCAGGTGGTGAAGACGGTTCCGGTGTCGGCGGGCACTCCGGGCGGCCAGAAGGCCTCCTGGTCCGGGAAGATGGTGCTGATGACGAAGGAGGGCACCATCCGGATGGACTCCCAGACGGTGGGCCTCGGCGACGCCTACGACAAGATGGTCGACTACGCGATGCGGCTGACCTGGTCGGGCATGTACGTGCACGCCGCACCCTGGAACTCCGCCAACTTCGGCAGCGCCAACACCAGTTCCGGCTGCGTGGGCATGAGCGACGCCAACGCCAAGTCCGTATACGAGCAGGTGCAGGCCGGCGACCCCCTGGAGGTGGTCGGCAGCGGCTCCAAGGGCACCGCCGACCTCGGCAACGGGTACGGCGAGTGGAACCTGCCCTGGGACCAGTGGAAGGCCAAGAGCGCCCTGGGCGGCGCCACCCAGGCGGGCTGAGGCCGGCCGGTGCGCGGGGCCGCGGATCCTGACATTCCACCAATTGTTACCGCTACGTAACTTACTGACGGGTTACCTTGAGTAAGTCCCTCCCGTTACCGTCGGGTCACTTTCGGACACCGGCGCACGCGAGGAGCGTTCGATGAGAGCCCGCCCCCACACCGCAGCAGCCGCGGCCGCTTTGATCGCCGCGACCGCCCTGGGCCTGGCCCCCCACCAGGCCCAGGCGGCCCCCACCGCCGCTCCACAGGCGTCGTCCCAGGCATCCTCGGAGGTACGCCTCTACGACATCCCCGGCTCCGGCGGCATCACCCTCAAGGGGAACGTCTTCACCCCGGCCGGCGCCGAACCCGGCCGGAAGTACCCCCTGATCGTGTTCCCCACCAGCTGGGGCATGCCGCAGATCGAATACGTCGCCCAGGCCAAGCAGCTCGCCGACTCCGGCTACGTCGTGGTGAGTTACACCTCCCGCGGCTTCTGGCTCTCCGGAGGGCAGATCGAGACGGCCGGGCCGGCCGACATCGCCGACGTCTCCTCCGTCATCGACTGGGCCCTCGCCACCACCCCCGCCGACCCCGCCCGCGTGGGCCTGGGCGGGGTCTCGTACGGCGCGGGCATCAGCCTGCTGGCCTCCGCGCACGACCCCCGGATCAAGGCCGTCGTCGCGCTCAGCGGCTGGGCGAACCTCATCGAGTCCATCTACTCCGGCCGCACCCAGCACCGCCAGGCCGCCGGGATGCTCGGCGCCGCCGGCTACCTCACCGGCCGCCCCGGACCCGAACTCCAGCAGATCCTCGGCGACTTCCTCGGCTCGAAGCTGGAGAACGAGCAGGCCATGATCGAGTGGGGGAAGAAGCGCTCCGCCTCCGAGCAGGTGGACCGGATCAACGCCAACGGCGCCGCGGTCATGCTGGGCAACGCCTGGGGCGACACCATCTTCCCGCCCAACCAGTACGCGGACTTCTTCGAGAAGCTCACCGGCCCCAAGCGCCTGGAGTTCCGCCCCGGAGACCACGCCACCGCCGAGGCCACCGGCCTGCTCGGACTGCCCAACGACACCTGGACCAACGCCCACCGCTGGTTCGACCGCTACCTCAAGGGCGAGCGCAACGGCGTCGACACCGAGGCCCCCGTCCAGCTCAAGTCCCGCAGCACCGGCGGCTACGAGGGCTACGCCGACTGGAAGTCGGTCGGCACCGGGGGCACGGAGAAGCTGCCCCTGGCGGACACCGAGCACGTGTGGGCCAACGTCGACTCCGGCGCCGACGGCGGCGTCATCTTCCTCTCCAGCATCCTCGACCAGTTCGCCAAGGCTCCCCCGGTCGCCTCCATCCCCCTGCTCCCCCGCGCCTTCGCCGCCGTCTGGCAGTCCCCGCGCTACGACCGCGAGCGCCGCGTCCGCGGCACCGTGCGCCTGCACACCACCGTCACGCCCACCAAGGGCGACGGCACCTTCGTCGCCTACCTCTACGACGTCGGCCCGCTCGGCATCGGCAAACTGGTCAGCAACGCCCCGTACACCTTCCACGGGAAGACCCCCGGACAGTCCTTCGGCGTGGACCTGGACCTCTTCTCCACCGCCTACGACGTGCCCGAGGGCCACCGGCTCGCTCTCGTCGCCGACACCGTCGACCCGCTCTACATCGAGCACAACCCCACCGGCGCGCGGCTGACCTTCTCCTCGCCGCGCACCGACCCCTCGTACCTCTCGGTGCCGCTGCGCGAGCAGTGATCCACGGCCGCGGCCGGTGGGGGTCACCTCCCCGGCAGCACCGGTCCCGGTTCGGCGGGAGCGACCTCGACGGCCCCGGTCTTGGGGCTGCGGCGCTCCCGCCGGGCCACCCAGGTGGCGAACCAGGACAGCAGCATGCACATGCCGATGTAGATCGGCGAGATGATCAGGACCACGGGGATGAACGGCAGGTCGTAGTCCAGGTTCGAGGCGATCAGCTTGCCCGCGTGCAGGAACTCCTCGTAGGTGATCAGGAAGCCGAGCGAGGTGTCCTTCAGCGCCACCACCAGCTGGCTGATGATCGTGGGCAGCATCGCCCGGACCGCCTGCGGGGCCAGGACGAAGGTCATCACCTGCGTCTTGCGCATGCCGAGCGCGTACGCCGCCTCCCGCTGTCCCCGCTCCACGGCGTTGATGCCCGTACGGAAGACCTCGGCCAGCACCGAGCCGTTGTACAGGGTCAGCCCCGCCACCAGCGCGGGCAGCGGCTGCACCTTCAGCGCGACGAAGATGAAGAAGATCATCACCAGCACCGGCATGGCCCGGAAGAACTCCACGCACAGCGTCGCCAGCCAGCGCACGGGCCGGTGCACCGAGAGCCGGCCGGTGGCGAGCACCGCGCCGAGGACCAGCGAGAGCACCGAGGCGTAGGCAAAGGCCTTGAGGGTGTTGCCCAGGCCCTTGAGCAGCAGATCCTGGATGCCTTCGTAGGCGAAGGGGCGCCACTTGGCGGCGGTGAACTGGTGGGTGTCGAAGAGCAGGTACAGGATCCAGGCGAGCAGGCCGAGGATCACCACCGTCGAGACGATCCCGTAGAGGAAGTGGCGGCGCAGCGCGTTCGGCCCGGGCAGGTCGTAGAGGGCGGTGGACTCCAGGTCCCCGCGCAGCGCGTGCGCGGTCATCGGGCGACTCCGTAGCGCTTCTCCAGCACGTTGAAGAGCGCGCTGATGGACAGGGTGATGATCAGGTAGCCGACGGCGATCCAGAGGAAGGTCCAGATGATGCTGTAGCCCAGCTCGCTGAGGGTCTTGTACGTGCCCAGCAGCTCGGTGACGCTGAAGGCGCCGGCGATGGCCGAGTTCTTGGCGAGGGCGATCAGCGTGGAGCCGATGGGCGGGATGACGGAACGGAAGGCCTGCGGCAGCACGACCGCGCCCAGGGTCTGCCCGAAGGTCATCCCGAGGCTGCGGGCGGCCTCGCCCTGCCCCTTGGGCACGGTGTTGATGCCCGAGCGCAGCGCCTCGCAGATGAACGCCGAGGTGTAGCAGCCGAGCGCGAGGACGGCGAACAGCTGGAACGGCAGGACCAGCCCGAAGCGCGGCAGGCCCAGCAGTACGGCGAAGAAGAGCAGGGTGAGCGGGGTGTTGCGCAGCACGGCCACCCAGACCGTGCCGAAGAGCCGGAAGGAGCCGACGGGCGCGACGCGGAAGGAGGCCATCAGGAAACCGAGGGCCAGGGCGACGAGCGAGGCGTAGACGGTCAGTTCGACGGTGCCGAGGAAGCCCTTGCCGTAGAGCGCGAAGTTCTCGGTGAGTACGTCCATGGTGGTGCGCTCTCCCCTCAGCCCGCCGGGTAGCGGTCGATGGCGGGCGGCTTCGGGGCGGGCTGCCCGGAAAGGCCGAGCGTGGCCTCGTAGGCCTTCTTCCAGTCGCCGTTCTTCTCGTGCTCGGCCAGTGCGTCGTCGAGGGCGAAGCGCAGGGCGTTGTCGGAGCGGGGGACGCCGATGCCGTAGGGCTCCTGGGAGAACGGCCTTCCGACGACCTTGAGCTCGTCGGGGACCTTGGCGGCGTAGCCGAGGAGGATGGAGTCGTCGGTGGAGACGGCGTCGACCTGGTAGGTCAGCAGGTTGTCCACGCAGACCGAGTAGGTGTCGTAGGCGACGAGCACCGCCTTGGGGAAGTCCTTCTGGAGGCGCTGGTACGGGGTGGAGCCGGCGGCCGAGCAGACCCGCTTGCCGGCGAGGTCCTCCGGGCCCTTGATGTCCTTCTCGTTCCTGCGGACCAGCAGGGACTGGCCGGCCATGAAGTAGGGCCCGGCGAAGCCGACCTGCTTCTTGCGCTTGTCGTTGATCGTGTAGGTGCCCACGTAGTAGTCGATCTGGCCGTTCTGCAGGGCCGTCTCGCGGTTGGCGGAGGCGATCGTCTTGAACTCGACGGTCTTGGGGTCGAAGCCCAGCGAGGCGGACATCATCTTGGCGATCTCGATGTCGAAGCCGCGGTAGGCGCCGGAGGCGGGGTCCTTCTCCCCCATGTACGGCTGGTCCTCCTTGGCCCCGACCACCAGCCGGCCGCGCCTTCTGGCCTTCTCCCAGGTGGGCGAGTCGGGCAGCCGGAAGCCGGTGTCCACCCTGTACACGGGCAGGTCCTCGGGCTGCGGCCCCTTGACCGGGGGGCTGCCGCTCCTCCCGCAGCCGGCGGCGGCCGCGAGGAGGGCGAGGGCCAGGGCGAGGGCGCGCAGGGTGTGCTTCATGGGGGCCGCCCCTCAGTGCTTGAGGATCTTGGAGAGGAAGTCCCGGGCACGCTCGCTCTCGGGGGCGGTGAAGAAGGCCTCCGGGGTGCGGTCCTCGACGATCCTGCCGTCGGCCATGAAGACGACGCGGTTCGCGGCGGAGCGGGCGAAGCCCATCTCGTGGGTGACCACGACCATGGTCATCCCCTCGGCGGCGAGCTGCTGCATGACCTCCAGCACCTCGTTGATCATCTCGGGGTCGAGGGCGGAGGTGGGCTCGTCGAAGAGCAGGGCCTTGGGGTTCATGGCCAGGGCGCGGGCGATGGCCACGCGCTGCTGCTGTCCGCCGGAGAGCTGGGCGGGGAACTTCTCGGCCTGGCTCGCGAGGCCGACCCGTTCCAGGAGTTCCCGGGAGCGCTTGTCGGCCTCCTCCTTCTTGCGCTTCCTGACCTTGATCTGGGCGAGGGAGATGTTGGCGAGGACGGTCTTGTGCGCGAAGAGGTTGAAGGACTGGAAGACCATGCCGACCTCGGCGCGGAGCTGCGCCAGCTCCTTGCCCTCGTCGGGCAGCGGGCGGCCGTCCAGGAGGATCTCGCCGGAGCCGATGGTCTCCAGGCGGTTGATGGTGCGGCAGAGGGTGGACTTCCCGGAGCCGGAGGGGCCGATGATCACCACCACCTCCCCGCGGCCGACGGTGAGGTCGATGTCCTGGAGGACGTGCAGATTCCCGTAGTGCTTGTTGACGCCCCGCAGCTCGATCAACGGTTCGACGGCCATGCGCTGCCCTGCCCACTTGTCGGTGTGTCGAGGTCAGCGCAAACTATCCAGCCGCCGAAGGGGACTTCACCGCGACACGCCTAAAAGGCACATAAAGTGCGACATCAGCCCTCGGAGGCCTCGGCGTAGGCCTGGCTGAGCTCGGGGGAACCCGTCATCGCCCAGGAGACACCCGACTCGACCACGTTGAGCTCCCGCCCCGAGGCCAGCCGGATCACCGGCTGGCCGTTGGGCCAGACCTGCCAGCCGGTCCCCGGGATGGTCCGGATGATCACGGTGCCGAGGTAGAAGCCGGCGTCGTTGCCCAGCCACGGCACCGCCTCCGGGTCGCGCCGCCAGCGGGGCATCAGCTGGTCGAGCGCCTCCAACGACGCCGGGGTCTGGTCCAGTTCCAGCCCGGCCGCCCTCGCCTGGGCGCGCAGCATCTCGCACTCCGAGAACAGCTCGGCGACGCCCTCGGGATCGTCCGCGAGGGCGGCGGCCAGTCCCGCACCCTGTTCCGCTTCGTGCCGGTGCAGCCAGTTGGCCAGGAAGGGGATGTTCATGCGGCCCAGCCTGGCACCAGGATCCCCGGCTGGCCACAGGGCGCGCCTTGATCCCCGGCCCTTCCGGAGATCGCCGCTACAGATCGAGGTCGACGACGACCGGCGCGTGGTCGGAGGCGCCCTTGCCCTTGCGCTCCTCGCGGTCGACGTAGGCGTCCTTGACCGCCTTCGCGAAGGGCGCGTTGCCGTAGACCAGGTCGATGCGCATGCCCTTGTTCTTGGGGAAGCAGAGCTGGCGGTAGTCCCAGTACGTGTACGGGCGGTCGTACTTCAGGGGGCGCGGCACCACGTCGGAGAGGCCGGCGGCGCGCAGCGCCTCCAGGGCGGCCCGCTCGGCGGGGGTGACGTGGGTGAGGCCGGCGAAGACGGCCGGGTCGTAGACGTCCTCGTCGGTGGGGGCCACGTTGAAGTCGCCGAGCACCGCGAAGGGGCGCGGGCCGGCCGCGTCCTCGGCTACGGCGGTGGTCAGGGAGCGGAACCAGTCCAGCTTGTAGCCGTAGTGGTCGTGCTCGACCTCGCGGCCGTTGGGCACGTACACCGACCAGACCCGCACCCCGCCGCAGGTGGCGGAGACGGCGCGGGGCTCCTGCACCCCCTCGTAGTCCGGCCCGCCGGGCAGCCCGACGACGACGTCCTCCAGGCCCACCCTGGAGAGCAGGGCCACGCCGTTCCACCGGCCGGTGGCGTTGACGGCCGACTCGTAGCCCAGCTCGCGCAGCGCGTCGGCGGGGAACTGCTCCGCCGTGCACTTGGTCTCCTGGACGCAGAGCACGTCGGTGCCGGAGGCCTCCAGCCAGGCCAGCAGGCGGGGCAGCCGGGCGGTGATCGAGTTGACGTTGAACGTGGCGATACGCATGTCCACCAACCTACCGCCCGGCACCGACAGTCAGAGGGCGGCGCTCTCGCCCGCCCCGAGGCGGCTGTGGGGGGCGCCGCCGAGGTTGCCCAGGGCCGTGTCGTAGATCGGCCTGGCGATGTCGGCGAGGTAGGCGTCGTGGATGTCGATGGCCCGGCGCGGCTTGACCTCGCGGACGTAGTCGATCACTTCGGCGATCTTGTTCCAGGGGGCGTGGACCGGCAGCATCAGCGTGTCGACGGGGGCGTCCGGGACGGTCAGCGCGTCCCCGGGGTGGAAGAGGGAGCCCTCGACGAGGTAGCCGACGTTGGTGACCCGCGGAACGTCCGGGTGGACCACGGCGTGCAGTTCGCCGTGGACCTGGACCTCGAAGCCGGCGGCGGTGAAGGTGTCGCCGTGGCCCACGGTGTGCACCCGGCCCGGGTAGGCGGCGGCCATCCGCTCGGCCACGCTGCGCAGGGTCCACAGGGCCGCCGCCGGGTTCGCGTCGAGGGCGGCGCGCAGCCGGCCCTCGTCGAAGTGGTCCGGGTGCTCGTGCGTGACCAGCAGGGCGTCCGCCCCGAGGCCCGCGTCGGGTTCGCTGAAGACGCCCGGGTCGATGACGAGCGTCTGCCCGTCCTTCTCCAACTGGACGCAGGAGTGCAGCCGTTTGGTGAGCTTCATGATCCCCACCCTATGCCGCGCGGGTTACGGAACGGTGGTGGAGACCACGTAGACCCGGGGGGCGTGGGGGTTGGCGTAGTCGACCGTGACGTCCCGGGTGGGGCGCGGGTCCTGGGCCTCCAGGGTGACCCCGTACCAGGTGTGCCTGGGGCTCCAGCTCCAGCCGGCGACCTGTGCGTCGCGCTCGGAGACCGAGACCCCGGGGGTGAGCGCCTCGCGGCTGGTGCCGAGGTCGGCCAGGAAGGTGTCCAGCTGCTGCGGGGTGACCTGGAACTGGACGTACAGCCGGCTGGTGTGCCAGTTGTTGGTCTCCAGGTAGCCGACGGACGAGGCCATCAGCGGGATCGGCACCTCGTAGATGCTGCGCTGCACCTTGGAGGGCCAGTCCGGGCGCACCTTGACGGCGCCTACCCGGGCGGCCTTGTCCCTGCCGCTCTCACGGCTCTGCTGGGCGGAGATGAACAGGTAGCCGGCCGGGACGCCGATGAGCAGCAGGATGATGAGCGCGGTGACCCAGCGGCGGCGGACGGTGCTGCGCCGCTCCTCGGGGGTGGGGGGCCGGCTGCCGCCCGCCTCGGGCGAGGAGGCCTGACGGGGCAAGATGGGCGGTGTCACTGCTGTTCCTGCTCCTCGGGACCGGCGCTGCCGCGCCGGCCGTACTGCGCGTAGCGCTCGTACCGCTCGACGCGCCGGCGGGTGGCGCGCCGGAAGCGGCGGGCGACGAGCCGGGCGAGGTCGGCGGCGCCGACCATGCCCGCCTCGGGGCCGAGCTGAGCCTTGGCGATACGGGCCTCGGGCCGGTAGCCGCGGCCGGTGAGGTGGCGCCGGAAGGCCTCCCGGGCGGGGCCGATGAGCAGGTCGTCGGCGGCGCTGACGCCGCCGCCGATGACGAAGCACGAGGGGTCGAGGGCGGCGGCGAGGTTGGCGATGCCGACGCCGAGCCACTGGCCGATGTCCTGGAGGAGCTCGACGCACATGGCGTCGCCCTCGCGGGCCAGCTCGGTGATGAGCGGTCCGGTGATCTCGTGGACGTTGCCGCCGACCCTGGCGATGATGTTGTACGCCACCGGGGAGTCGGCGGCGGCCAGCTCGCGGGCCTCGCGGACCAGGGCGTTGCCGGAGCTGTACTGCTCCCAGCAGCCGCGGTTGCCGCAGGGGCAGCGGTGGCCGCCGGGGACGACCTGCATGTGGCCGAACTCGCCGGCCACCCCGTAGCGGCCGCGCTTGACCTGACCGCCCTCCAGGATGGCCCCGCCGATGCCGGTGCCCAGGGTGATCATGACCAGGTGGTCCTCGCCCCGGCCGGCGCCGAAGCGCCATTCGGCCCAGGCGGCGGTGTTGGCATCGTTGTCCACCATGACGGGGACCGCGAGCCTCGACTGGAGGGCGTCGCGCAGCGGCTCGTCCCGCCAGGCGAGGTGGGGGGCGAAGAGCACGCGGGAGCGGTCGGCGTCGACCCAGCCGGCGGCGCCGATGCCCACCGCGTGCACGTCGTGCCGGTCGGAGAGGTCCAGCACCAGTTCGACGATGGTGTCCTCGACGACCTTGGGGCTCTTGGACTTGTCCGGGGTCTCGGTGCGGATCTTCTCCAGGATGACCCCGTCGGCGTCGACGACGCCCGCCATCACCTTGGTGCCGCCGATGTCGATGCCGACCGTGGGAACGCGGGGGGCGGTCAGGTGCGACCGGCGCTCACGGGTCCCGATGGTCCGCAGGACGGTGCCTCGCGCCGACCCGCGGTGGGCGAGCGAGAACTCCCGGTAGGTGGTCATCGAGTGGTGTCGTCCCTGTCGGAGGCGGTGGCGGGGATGGAGCCGGACGGGGTGTCCGGTGCTGATTCTGCCACCCGCTCCAGTTCGTGGCTCAGCTCCTCCAGCTCGGAGCCACCGGCCATCTGCCGGGTGAGCTCGTCGAGGGTGATCGAGTCGCGGGTGTGGCTGCCCGCCATGGTGCCGCGCTTGAGGAGGACGAAGCGGTCGCCGACCAGGTGGGCGTGGTGCGGGTTGTGCGTGATGAGGACCACGCCGAGACCGGCGTCGCGGGCGGCGGCGACGTACTTGAGGACCACGCCGGACTGCTTGACGCCGAGGGCGGCGGTGGGCTCGTCGAGGACGAGGACCTTCGCGCCGAAGTACACGGCGCGGGCGATGGCCACGCACTGGCGCTCGCCACCGGAGAGGGTGCCGATGGGCTGGTCGACGTCGCGCAGGTCGATGCCCATCCGCAGCAGCTCGGTGCGGGTGGTCTCGCGCATGAACGCCACGTCGAGGCGGCGGAAGGGGCCGCGGCCCTTCGTCGGCTCGGAGCCCAGGAAGAAGTTCCGCCAGACCGGCATCAGGGGGACCACGGCCAGGTCCTGGTAGACGGTGGCGATGCCGCGGTCGAGGGCCGCGCGCGGGTTGGCCAGTGCGGTCGGCTCGCCCTCGATCTCGAAGGTGCCGGCGTCGTGCCGGTGCAGCCCCGCGATGATCTTGATGAGGGTGGACTTGCCGGCGCCGTTGTCGCCCAGGACGCAGGTGATCTCGCCGGCCGAGACCTCCAGGGAGACGTCCTGGAGGGCGCGGATGTTGCCGTAGTACTTGCTGACGCCCGTCAGCTTCACCAGGGGTGTGCTCATGCCCGTGCCTCCGCCCGCTTGCGGACCCATGCGTTGAGCAGCGTGGCGAGCAGCAGCATGGCGCCGAGGAAGAACTTGAACCAGTCCGGGTTCCACTGGGCGTAGACGATGCCGTTGCTGGCCATGCCGAAGATGAACGCGCCGACGGCCGAGCCGATCGCGGAGCCGTAGCCGCCGGTCATCAGGCAGCCGCCGATCACGGCCGCGATGATGTAGAGGAACTCGTTGCCGACGCCCTCCCCGGACTGGACGACGTCGAAGGAGAACAGGATGTGCTGCCCGGAGATCCAGGCGCACAGCGCGACGCCCATGTAGAGGCCGATGCGGGTCTTGACGACCGGGACGCCGGTGGCGCGGGCCGCGTCGGCCCCGCCGCCCACGGCGAAGATCCAGTTGCCGGCGCGGGTGCGCAGCAGGATCCAGGTGGCGACGGCGACCAGGACCAGCCACCACAGGATGGTGACCTTGAGGGTGACCGAGCCGACGTTCCACTGGGAGGCGAACAGCGCCCGGGCGGAGGGGAAGCCCTCCATGTCGGCGATGGTCTTGGTGGAGACGGTGCCGCTGATCAGCTTGGTGAAGCCGAGGTTCAGGCCGGTCAGCATCAGGAAGGTGCCGAGCGTGATGATGAAGCTGGGCAGCTTGGTGCGGGTGAGCATGAACCCGTTGAAGAAGCCGAGGGCCAGGGTGACCAGCAGGGACACCCCGACGCCGACCCAGACGTTGGCGGTCATCTGGTAGCTGAACATCGAGCTGAACAACGCCGAGGTGGTCACCATCACGCCGGCCGACAGGTCGAACTCGCCGCCGATCATCAGCAGGGCGACCGGGACCGCCATGATCCCGATGGTGGAGGCCGAGTAGAGCACCGTGCTGAGGCTGGAGGCCTTCAGGAAGCTGTCGGCGGCGAAGGAGAAGAACACGAAGACGGCGGCGGCGCCGACGACCGCGCCCAGCTCGGGGCGGCCCAGCAGCCTGCGGACGTAGGAGACGGGCGCGAGCCGTTCGTCGACGGCCGGGGCGGCGGTGCTCATCGGCTGCCCCGCTTGATGAACGACTCCAGCTTGGCGGCCTGGTCCGCGGTGACGATCTGCGGCCCGGTCAGCACCGGCCGGCCGCCGCCGAGGACGTCCGCGTTGTAGCGGTGGAGCCACAGCAGGTCCACGGCCTCGTACCCCTGGAGGTAGGGCTGCTGGTCCACGGCGAAGCCGAGGGCGCCGGACTTCAGGTCGCGGGCGACGGACTCGTTGAGGTCGAAGGTGTCCACCTCGGCCTTGCTGCCCGCGGCCTCCTTCGCCTTGACGGCGGTGGGCGCGAAGGGGGCGCCGAGGGTGAGGATGCCGTCGACGGAGGGGTCCGCCTGGAGCTTGGCCTGGACGGCGGCCTGCACGGCGGGCATGTTGGTGCCCTCGACGTAGAGGTTCTCCATGGTGCCGCCGAAGGTCTTCTTCGCCCCGGCGCAGCGCTGCTCGTGGCCCACGTTGCCCTGCTCGTGCAGGACGCAGACCGCCTTCTTCAGGCCCCGCTTGGTCATCTCGGTGCCGACGGCCTCGCCGGCGATCTCCTCGTCCTGGCCGATGTGGGCCAGCGCCCCGTACGCGGCCGACTGGGCGGAGCCGGAGTTGACCGTGATCACGGGGATGCCCGCCTTCACCGCCTTGCCGACGACGTCCTTGAGGGCCTCGGGCTTGGCGAGGCTGACGATGATCCCGTCGACCTTCTGGTCGATGGCGTTCTGCACGAACTGGGCCTGCTGCTGCGCCTGGTCGTCGTGCGAGTAGACGAAGTTGATGTTGTCCTTCGCCGCCGCCTCCTTGGCGCCCTTCTGCACGATGTCCCAGAAGGTGTCGCCGTCGCCCGCGTGCGTGACCATCGCGAAGGTCCAGCGCGGCGTGGACACGGCGGGCCGGCCCGCCTCCGCGGCCTTCGCCCGTTCCTCGGCACGCTTGCCGCCCGTGCTGCTGCAGCCCGCGAGGGAGGCCCCCAGTACCGCCGCGAGCACGGCGCCGACGACGCGTACCCCTGTCCGAACCCTAGCCACGTCGCCGTGCCCTTCCCTCGTCCGTCATGAATCGGTCATTTCCGGTTTCAGCCGCCCAGTATCCGCCACAGTGGACCATGAAGGGTCATCGGGGCGTGCGCGGGCAGATTGACAGGTCCCCCGTACGGGGTCACGTTGAGTGCATGCGCATCGGGCTCATCGGAACGGGCCGGATCGGGTCCTTCCACGCGGCCTCACTGGCCCGCCACCGGGACGCCGGCTCGCTGCTGCTGGCCGACGCCGAACCGGGGCGGGCCGCGCGGCTCGCGGACCGGCTGGGCGCCACCGCCGCGCCCTCCGTCGACCAGGTCTTCACCTGGGGCGTGGACGCGCTGGTCGTGGCCTGCTCGACCGCGGGGCACGCCGATCTCGTCGTACGGGCCGCGCGCGGCGGACTGCCGGTGTTCTGCGAGAAACCGCTGGCCCCCGACCTGGCGCGGACCCTGGCGGTGCTGCGCGAGGTGACCGCCGTCGGCGGGGTGCTCCAGGTGGGCTTCATGCGCCGCTTCGACCCCGGCTACCGGACCGCGCGGGAGCTGGTCCGTTCGGGGGCCCTCGGGCGGCTGCACACCGTCCGCACGATGACCGCCGACGCGGCCCCGCCGCCCGCCGCCTACCTCGCCTCCTCCGGGGGCCTGTACCGGGACTGCCTGGTGCACGACTTCGACATGGCGCGCTGGGTGACCGGCCGGGAGGTCACCGAGGTGTACGCGGCCGGTTCGGACGCGGGGCCGGCCGCCTTCCGCGAGAACGGCGACATCGACACGGCGGCCGCCGTCCTCACCCTCGACGACGGGACCCTGGTCACCAGCACCGGCAGCCGCTGCAACGGCGCCGGGTACGACGTGCGGATGGAGCTGGCCGGGGAGCTGGACCAGATCTCCTGCGGGCTGGACGACCGTACGCCGATCGCCTCCACGGAACCGCACGGCCCGCCCCCGGCCGGCAAGCCGTGGACCGGCTTCCTGGAGCGGTTCGCCCCCGCCTACGAGGCCGAGCTGGCGGCCTTCGTCCGGCTGGTGCGCGGCGAGGGGGCCAACCCCTGCGACGGCCGGGAGGCCCTGGCCGCGTTCCGGGTCGCGGAGGCCTGCGAGCTCTCGCGCCGGGAGCGGCGCCCGGTGCGGCTGGCGGAGCTCCCGGACCTGTGACGGCCCCTGCGGTGCCCGGGCGGACGGGGGTACGTTCACGGGCTGCGGCTACCAGCGCACCGGCAGCCGGGTCACGCCCCGGATCAGGCTGCCCCCGATCCAGTCCGGCGGGCCCCCCGCCGGGTCCTCGGCCAGGTCCGGGAAGCGCTCCAGCAGACCGCGGAAGGCGATGCGGCCCTCCAGCCGGGCGAGCGGGGCGCCGATGCAGAAGTGGAGTCCGTGCCCGAAGGCGAGGTGGCCCCGCGGGGCGCGCCGGATGTCGAAGGCGTCCGGGTCCTCGTAGCGGCCGGGGTCGCGGCCGGCGCCGGCGAGCGAGACGAGGACGGTGGCTCCGGCCGGAACGGCGGTGCCGCCGATCTCCATGTCCTCGTGGGCGTAGCGGTAGGTGGTGTTCTGCACCGGGCCGTCGTAGCGGAGCATCTCCTCGATCGCGCCGTCGAGCAGGCCGTCGCAGTCGGCGCGCAGGTCGGCCAGCTGGCCGGGGTGGGCCAGCAGGGCGCGCGTGCCGTTGGAGATGAGGTTGACCGTGGTCTCGTGGCCCGCGATCAGCAGCAGGAAGGCCATGCCGATGAGCTCCGTGGCCGACAGCGCGTCTCCGTCCTCGTCCCTGGTCCGGATGAGGGCGCTGAGCAGGTCCTCGCCGGGGTCCTCGGCCTTGGCCCCGACGAGTTCCGCGAGGTAGTCGCCCAGCTTCTGGTGCGCGGTGGTGCGCGGGGTCGCGGAGGTGGGTGCGAGGACCTCCCTGGACCAGTGCCTGAAGCGTTCGCGGTCCGGTTCGGGCACGCCGAGGAGTTCGCCGATGACGGTGACGGGCAGCGGGAAGGCCAGGGCCTCGATCAGGTCGGCGGAGCGCTCCGGGCGGGCGGCCATCGCGTCCAGGAGTTCGTCGGTGATCTGCTGGACGCGGGGGCGCATGGCCTCCACGCGGCGGGTGGTGAACTCGCGGGCGACCAGCCGGCGCAGCCTGGTGTGCTGCGGCGGGTCGGTCTCCAGCAGGTTGCTGTTGGCCGTGGTGGCCGCGACGCCGGGCAGGACCCCGCCGCTCTTCCAGTCCTTGCGCAGACCGGGGTGGCTGAGGGCCTGGCGGGCCTCCTCGTAGCCGACGACCAGCAGCGCGGGCGCGAACTCGGGCGGGGAGACCTCTACGCGGTGTACCGGTCCTTTGGCCCGCAGGCGGGCGTAGTAGGCGTGGGGGTCCGCGCGGAAGTCCGGGTCGTTCGCGCTGATGTCCGGTTGTGGCATGCGGTCAGATTAGTGGGGCGCCGCGCCGCCGGGCCCTGCGGTTTCCGGCCACTCACCCAAGATCATTCGGCCATCGCGCGGCGGCCCCAGGCGGTGCCGGCCAGGACGAGGGCCGCGCCCGCGAAGCCGGCCGGGCCGAGCCGTTCGCCGCCGACGGCGAGGCCCGCGGCGGCGGCCCACAGCGGTTCGGTGCCCAGCAGCAGGCTGACGCGGGAGGGCGAGGAGCGGCGTACGGCCCACATCTGCACGAAGAACGCGAAGAGGGTGCAGAACACCGAGAGGAAGGCGAGGCCCGCCCATTGGGCGGGGCCGAAGGCGGCGGCGACGGCCCACGGGCCGTCGCCGGTGCCGGGCAGGGCGGCCAGCAGGGCGAAGACCAGGACGGCGCCGCCGAGCTGGACGGTGGTGAGCGAGAGGGAATCGGCGTCCCGGACGGCCTCGATCCGGGCCATCAGCAGGACGTGCAGGGTGCGGGCGAGGGCCGCACCGAGGATCAGCAGGTCGCCCGTGCCCGGGACGGTGAAGCCGGCGCCCTGGGTGAGCAGGACGACCCCGGCGACGGAGACCCCGGCGGCCGCGACGAAGGCGGCCGAGGGGGCGGTGCGCCGTACGGCGGACTCGGCCAGCGGGGTGAAGATCATGGTCAGGCTGATGATCAGCCCGGCGTTGGTGGCGGAGGTGTGCACCACCCCGTAGGTCTCCAGCAGGAAGATCCCGCCCAGTACGAGGCCCAGCAGGCCGGCGCCGCGCAGCTGGGCGGCGCTCAGCGCCCGCAGCCGGCGCCGTCCGGCGACGGCCAGGACGGGCAGGACGAGCGCGAAGCGCAGGACGAGCACGGCGATGACGGTGTGCGCGGCGGTGATGCCCTTGGCCGCGAGGTAGCTGCCGCCCCAGACGACGGCGACGAGGAGGACGGGCAGGTCCGCGAGCCAGGCCCGGCGGGGGGCGAGGGCGGGGGCGGGGGCGGTGAGGCTGGACACCGGGGCGGCTCCGACGGGGGTAGGGCGTGGAGACGTCGGCGGCTCGCACGGGTGCGGGCCCACGGTAGCCCGGGGCGATCTTGCCGGTCGAGCGGGTTTCCCCCGCGCCGGGCCCGCCTCCGCCCCGCACCCGGGCCGCCCCGGCCGTCCCGTCCGCCCCGGCCGTCTCGTCCGTCCCGGCTGTCTCGTCCGCCCCGTCCGCCCCGGGCCGTCCCGTCCGCCCCGTCCGCCCTGGCCGCCCCGCGTCCCGGCCGCCCCGCGTCCCGGCCGCCTCGGGCCGCCCCGGCGTCCCGGCCGTCCTCAGGCGTCGAAGGCGCGGAAGACCGCCCGGCCCGTGGGGCGGTAGGTGTGGATGGCGGTCCCCCGCTCCGTGGTGCGCGAGGCGGTCAGCTCGCAGGCCGTGGGCAGGCCGCCGGTCGGGAACAGGCGCCGGCCCGCACCCAGGAAGACCGGGAAGACGAGCAGGTTCAGCTCCTCGACCAGGTCCCGCGCGAGCAGCCACTGCGCGAGCCGCCCGCTGCCGTGCACCTGGAGCTCCCCCTCGGTGGCGTCCTTGGCCCGTACGACCTCGGCCTGGAGCTGCTCCCCGTCCAGGACGGTCGCCGGCCCCCAGGCGGGCTCCTTGAGGGTGGTGGAGGCGACGTACTTGGGCAGCCGGTTGAGCCGGTCCGCGATCGGGTTGGCGGGGTCGTCGTGGTGGGGCCAGTAGGAGGCGAAGATGTCGTACGTCCGGCGGCCCAGCAGGAAGGCGCCGACGCGGCCGAAGACCTCCTCCATGAACTCCTGCATGCCCTCGTCGGCGTACGGGGCGAGCCAGCCCCCGTAGGCGAACCCGCCGCTGGCGTCCTCCTCCGGCCCGCCGGGGGCCTGCATCACCCCGTCGAGGGTCAGGAAGGTGGTGAGGGTCAGCTTTCCCATGGCTCCGCGCTCCTTGTCGTACGTCGTGCGTCCGGTTCCCCCCGCACCCGTTCAGACTCCCGCCCGTCCCGGGACTCATCGGCGCGGCGCGCGTGAACGCGAGGTCGGATTCCCGCCAGCGCCGCCACCCCCCGCCCTATTTGATTGAACACGCAACCAAATGGCATCGGGAGGGAACGGACATGAACGGCAACACGGTGGCCCTGGTGACGGGCGGCAGCCGGGGGATCGGGGCGGCCACCGCACTGCGGCTGGCCGAGGACGGCTTCGACGTCGCGCTCACCTACGTCAATGGCGCCGCGGCGGCGGCCGCGGTCGTCGGCAAGATCGAGGCGCTCGGGCGCCGGGGCCTGGCGGTACGGGCCGACGCGGGCGCCCCCGAGGGCCCGCGGGAGGCGGTGGAGGAGACCGTGCGCACCCTCGGCCGGCTCGACGTGCTGGTCAACAGCGCGGGCGTCGGGGTGCTCGGCCCCCTGGACTCGCTCACCCTCGCGGACGTGGACCGGGTGCTCGCGGTCAACGTCCGGGGCGCCTTCCTGGCCGCCCGGGCCGCGGCCGCGCACCTGACCCCCGGCGGGCGGATCATCACCGTCGGCAGCTGCATGACCCAGCGGGTGCCGGGTCCGGGCGGGACCCTGTACGCGACGAGCAAGGCGGCCCTGACCGGGCTGACGAAGGCGCTCGCGCGGGAGCTCGGCGGGCGCGGGATCACCGCCAACCTGGTGCACCCGGGCCCGACGGACACCGACATGAACCCGGCCGACGGTCCGTACGCGGACGGTCAGCGCGCGATGACGGCGCTGGGGCGTTTCGGCACGGCGGACGAGGTGGCCGCGATGGTCTCCTTCCTCGCCGGCCCCGACTCCCGGTACGTCACGGGCGCGGAGTTCTCCGTGGACGGCGGGCACGCCGCGTAGCCCGCGCGAAGAGCCGGAGGAACGCCGATGGGCGCACCGCGAACGCGGTGCGCC